>DJPV01000028.1:0-5354 GCA_002437435.1 Lachnospiraceae bacterium UBA6403
GCAGGATTATCGAACGAAGAAATGAAGGAGACTTTTTAAGATGAGTAGAATTATTTTAACCGGTGACCGTCCTACAGGACGACTTCACGTTGGACATTATGTTGGTTCCCTTTCTGAACGCGTGAAGCTTCAGAATTCAGGAAACTATGATGAGATATATATAATGATAGCAGATGCACAGGCACTTACAGATAATGCCGAGCATCCGGAGAAGGTAAGACAGAATATTATTCAGGTTGCACTTGATTATCTGGCTTGTGGAATTGATCCTGAGAAATCAACAATCTTTATTCAGTCCATGGTTCCGGAACTGACAGAATTATCTTTCTATTATATGAACCTCGTTACAGTATCTCGTGTACAGAGAAATCCTACTGTAAAATCCGAGATCAAGCAGCGCAATTTTGAAGCAAGTATCCCGGTTGGGTTCTTCTGCTATCCGATCAGTCAGGCAGCAGATATCACAGCTTTCCGTGCAACAGAAGTGCCGGTTGGTGAAGATCAGCTTCCTATGCTGGAACAGTGTAAGGAGATCGTTCACAAGTTCAATTCCGTATATGGCGAAACCCTGACGGATCCTGAGATCGTATTACCATCCAACAAAGCATGCCTCAGACTTCCGGGTATCGATGGAAAAGCAAAGATGAGCAAATCTCTTGGCAACTGTATTTATCTTTCAGATGAAGCAGATGAAGTAAAGAAGAAGGTTATGTCCATGTACACAGATCCAAATCATATCCGTGTTGAGGATCCTGGACAGATCGAAGGCAATTCCGTATTCACATATCTGGATGCATTCTGTCGTCCTGAACATTTTGAACAGTTCCTGCCTGATTATAAGAATCTGGATGAATTGAAAGAACACTACAGCCGTGGTGGTCTTGGTGATGTTAAGGTGAAGAAGTTCCTGAACAATGTATTACAGTCAGAGCTCACACCGATCCGTGAACGCCGTAAGATGTGGGAAAACCGTATACCGGATGTCCTTGATATCTTAAAAGCAGGAAGCGAGACTGCACAGAAGAAAGCAGCAGCAACTCTTCATGATGTGCGTTCTGCTATGAAGATCAATTACTTCGATGCTGACGGACTGGAGAATGATTATAAATAAAAACTGACAGACATAATAGGACGGTCGTGAAAACGACCGTCCTTTTGTCGTACAGCAAAAAGTTGGAAAAGTTGCAAAAATGGGGCATAATAAGGTTGGAAAAGTTGCAAAAAACAGGTATAATATGGTTGGAAAAGTTACAGAATAAATTGCAGAGGTGAAAAATATGATTAAACGGTCTGCTGAAAAAGTTATAGATGATTGGATTTCAGAGGGCAGAGATGCATTTTTGCTTACCGGAGCCAGACAGATAGGAAAGACATATCTGATCCGCCAGTGCCTGCAGGAGAGTGGAATTCCATATGTTGAATTAAATTTTATAGAACAACCGGAGCTGATAGAATTGTTTTCCGGGGCAAAGGATGCGAAAGAGCTATTGATGCGGTTTAGTCTGACAACAGATCAGCCGCTTGAAAAAAATAATACGATCATTTTTTTGGATGAGATACAGGAATATAAGGATATCGTAACCAGAATCAAATTCCTTGTAGAAGAAGGCAGCTTCCGGTATATTATGAGTGGCTCACTGTTAGGTGTTGAGTTGAACGATCTTCGTTCTGCACCGGTTGGATATATGAGAATATATGACATGTATCCGCTTGATTTTAAGGAGTTCTCAAAAGCTGTTGGTGTAAGTGACAATATCATAGAGCTGCTGCAGGAGAATTTCAAAAGCAGGAAACCGGTGGATGATTTTATTCATTCCAAGATGCTCGATGTGTTTAATCTGTATTTGATCGTTGGAGGAATGCCGGAAGCAGTAGCGACTTATATTGAGACGAATGACCTGGTCAGAACAGCACAGATTCATGAGAAGATCATTCGACTGTATAAACAGGATTTTTCAAAATACGAAAAACATTATAAGCTGAAGCTTCAGGAGATTTATGATGCTATGCCTGGTCAGTTAGACCAGAAAAATAAACGATTCCAGATAAACAGTATAGGAAAAGGATTGTCATATGATCGTGTGGCAAATGATTTCCTCTGGCTGAAGGATGCTGGTGTTGCAATTCCTGTATATAATATCAGTGAGCCGAAATTGCCATTGGTGATCAGCGAGAATCGTAATTTGTTCAAATTATTTTTCTCTGATGTCGGATTGCTGACAAGCCGATATTCTAATCAGGTGAAAATGGCGATTTTAAGCAACGCCGGTTTTATAAATAATGGAGCTCTTTTTGAAAATGTAGTTGCACAGGAGCTGCTGTCAAAAGGTTATAAAGAATATTATTTTAACAGTAAGAAACAGGGAGAACTTGATTTTGTGATTGAACGTGATGGCGTAGTGGTTCCGTTGGAGATAAAATCAGGCAAAGATTACAAGCGGCATTCAGCACTTAATAATGTGTTGGAAAATGCGGAATATGGAATAAAGGAAGCGTATATTTTTTCCGAAGGAAATATTGAAGTTTCCGGAGCAAAGATTTATTATCCAATTTATATGATCATGTTTCTGGATCAGATGAAGCTAGAGAGAACGATATATAAGTTGGATCTGACAGGCTTACAGGGGTAAAATAAATACATGGGGAGATGCCAGATATGAAAAAGACGATTTTATTATTAGGGGCAGTCGGGGCGTTGATGCTGACCGGATGTGCCGACGAGGGTATCACGACAGACTATGGACAGTGGGTGGCAACATCCGAATATAGTATGGAAGGCACAACTGAGAATTACCAGACAATTGCCGCAGATGCGACAGCGGAGAAGACTGAAGCGGTATCAGAAAAAGAAACGAAGGGAAGCTCAGATCAGATGGAGATACAGGAAAAAGACAGCACAACAGAAAAGGCAGATGGAACAGAGACAACGAGGTATTCGTGTGAAAATTATACATTTTACAGAGTAAATGATGATGTGGATATGGCAGGCAGTTATTTGCTGTTAAATGTATATGAGGATGAAGCACTTGCAGAATATCATGGTTTGTTCATTGGTCAGATCGTTACATTATTTGGCGATAAGGAGATAACGGAGAATAACGAGGAGTTACTGGACTACACGATTGCGGCAGAAGATAAGGATGGTAAGGTGATCTATCTGACTTTATATTATGGTGCGTCAGGACCTGCGATCGGTGGCTTTGATGGTGACGAATATATGGAGGCTGCAAAAGAATTGGAGAAGCTTGTCAGAACGACAGAGCCGATTGACTATGAGTGCGTCAGTGTCTATGAGGATCTCGGCATGACGATCCGAATGGGAACCAGAAATGGCAGGGGCTTTTATGAGACCGAGATGCCGGAAGGTATGGAAGACTTTTATAATGATATGTATTAATGAAAGACAGCCGGATAAAAAGATATCTGTATGAAATGTATACAATAAGGTATAATGAATACAGACAGACCAACGCATATATAAGACAATGGGTTGACAACGGAAAGAAATATAAAAAATAATTTTGAAAGCGAAAGGACAAAGAAACATGTACAAGAATATTGAAAAAAAGACAAAATTATTATTAAAGGATCAGGTAGAATATCAGGAAGGACAGGTAGTCAGCAAGACACTCGTTCAGAACGACTATGTAAGCGTGACCGTTTTCTCATTTGACAAAGGGGAGGAAATCTCTACACATGCATCCGGCGGAGATGCAATGGTAACAGTTCTTGATGGTACAGGACGTTTTACTGTAGGCGGGGAGATATTCATCTTAACAGAGGGTGAGACACTCATTATGCCAAAAGATATTCCACATGCTGTATATGGTGAAGAACAGTTCAAGATGTTATTGACTGTATCCTTCTAAGATATCCCCGATTGTCGGAAGGATTACAGTTGGCTCATGAATTAGAACTGTATAATAGAAAAATCGTCACCTCATTTTGAAGTGACGATTTTTTATGCCAAAAAGCAAATTCATACAGACAGCCCTGCTTTTTACGTTATAGGCAGGTTTATCTTATAAAGTGAGAAATGCTTCCTTAAGCATCCTCTTTTGTGTATTCCACAGTTCCAAATGGATGATGTGGTGGGGCGTAAATGGTAGACAGCTTGAGCGGACATCTGCCTGTGTTCTTGATGTTGTGCCAGGTTCCGGCAGGAACGAATACGGCATCACCTTCACACATATGCTGCTCACAGTTCAGATTGTGCGGGCAGTTTCCTGTGATGACCATGGCATTTCCTTTTTCAATACGGATGAGCTGATCCATGTCCGGATGAAGCTCTGCACCGATATCGCAGCAAGGAGGAATGCTCATTAAGGTCATCTGCAAATGACAGCCGGTCCAGAGTGCCGTACGATAGCACTTATTCTGCTCTGCCATTTCCTGAATATTTGTTACAAATACATCGGGACCGAAGTCCGTCCGATGATCACAATGACAATGATTCATATAAACACCTCATAAACTTTTGTACACTATATAATATGCAAAAAAATGACAAAAGGTGACGGGCAATGTGCAGCTCACGACGAAATACTCGCAATGTACCTACGGAAGGGGCGATGTGCCGGAGCAGGGGGCGTGGGAGACGGCAGGGAGAGACAGGCAGGAGGGCAGAATTGCCCCGTGTAAAAATTGTTAGAAAATTTTTCTAATTTCAAGAAAATTCTGTGAAATAGCTTGTATTTCATGCTTCTTGCGGTAAAATATAAATAGAACAACAAAAAAGTTGTTTTAATTTAAAGCGGGAAGGAGATTGATATGAAAAAAAGAAGTCATTTATTTGTAACCAGAGAAATCGTAGAACAGGTTCCACAGAACAAAAGGAAGTGGTTATTATTAGGCAGTATTCTGCCGGATATATTGGTTCATACCTATATTAAGAAGCATACCTGGAAAAGTTCATTTGATCATACAGTTAGCCGAATACAGAAGCTGGAAGAAAAAGGAAAGAACAGCAGATATTCTTTTCTGAAACTCGGATATGTACTTCATTATGTGGAGGATTTCTTCACATATGCGCATAACTCCATTTTTGAAGGCGGATTTTCTGAACATGTTGCCTATGAAAACGGATTTCAGAAGTTTTTATTTGGGCATGGACATGTAGAACAGAAAGAAGCAGGCGGAATCGGTGAAATGATCCATTCCGTGGAGGAAGCGGTCGAGTATTTGAAGAAAAAACATGCATTATATATGACGGAAGCCGGAGATCATGAAACGGATGCACGATATATTCGAGATGCATCGAAAACCATTGGTACGTTTCTGGTACGGGCATTTGCTATGAACAGTGTGGCAGCAGAGGAGTATGTTCCTGCATACGCACTTGCTCCATCCTGTCG
>DJPV01000028.1:5462-30280 GCA_002437435.1 Lachnospiraceae bacterium UBA6403
GAAATCAGGATCAGGGAGATTGCTGACAATTTTTGTTTCCATTTGTGCCGGATGAAGAAATAGATTCCGGCAAGCAGGCACAGAATAATGATAGCAGGAATATTCACATCATATTCGGATAAGCTTACATAGCCGGTAGCCTTTAACAGCATACTGATTCCGGTAGCGAGGATCAGCGCGAGGATAACCGGCTTGATGCCATACAGGAAGCCCTGTACATAGGTGTTTTTCGTCAGGTTTTTTAATACTGCCGCAATTAACAATATAATGAAAAAGGACGGAGTGACGACACCAAGAGTAGCAATGATGCCGCCCGGCAGTCCTGCCTGTGTCGAGCCGACATAGGTTGCCATGTTGACTGCGATCGGGCCGGGTGTCGATTCACAAACACCGATAAAATTATAAAAGGTATTCTCACTCATCCAGTTATGGCGTGTGACCGCATCCTGGATCAGCGGGATCATGCCGAAGCCGCCGCCGAAGCTGAACAGCCCTACTTTGAAAAATTCAATAAACAATATCAGATAGATCATTTGCCGGTATCCTCCTTTCGGATTCTCTTAAGAGAGGTACAGAAGATGCCGATGATACCACCTGCAAGGATCAGCAGAATTGCATTCACAGATTTTGAAAGCAGTTCACCGATCACCATAATCACAAAAACAACGACAAATACAAGAACCGGTATCTTTTTCCGGTCAAGTGTCTTCATCATGCCGATTCCGGCTGTAAGGATCAGAAAAGCAACTGCACACTTAATGCCAACAAAGGCATATGCTACATATTTATTTGCAATAAAAGCATCAAAAAATAATGAAATGACAAATATAATAATAACGGAGGGAAGACAGACGCCGAGGGTCGCCGCGAGACTGCCCCAGAATCCCTTTTGCTTATAACCTACAAAGGTAGCAAGATTGATCGCCAGTGGACCGGGCGTGGATTCAGCGATCGCGATCACTTCGATCAGCTCATCTTCCGTAAGCCAGTTCCGTTTTGCAACCACTTCTTCCCGGATCTGTGCGATCATTGCATAGCCGCCTCCAAATGTAAATAATCCGATTTTAAAGAAAATAATAAATAAAGAAAATAACATATCAGTTCCTCCAAAAGGAGTATAACATACAATCAAACTAAACTTTAGCTAAAATTTTCAAATATCGCTGTACATATAGAAAAAAGGTGTTACAATCAAAAATGACGCTATAATATGATGAGCGAATTACGTGAAAAAATACGCCAGGATGGTGGAGGTAAGTGATGTTTAAGCAGCGAGGCGCGAAGAAAACGGGTCTTAATATATTGATCATTGGATGTGGTAAAGTCGGAACGGCATTGACCAGACAGTTATGCAAGGAAGGGCATGATATAACAGTCATTGATAAAAATGCAGATAAGGTTGAGATGAATGTCAATCAGTATGACGTTATGGGAATCTGCGGAAACGGTGCCAGCTATAGTGTACTGATGGAAGCAGGCGTTGAAAGTGCCGATCTCGTGATCGCGGTAACGAACTCTGACGAATTGAACCTGCTTTGCTGTACGATCGCAAAACAGGGACGTGACTGCGCAACGGTAGCACGTGTCAGAAATCCGGATTATAGTAAAGAGATCAAATATCTGAAAAAGAGCCTGGGGCTTACCATGGTTATCAATCCGGAGCTTGAAACAGCAACGGAGGTTGCCCGTGTACTCTATATGCCGACAGCTCTGGAGATCAATTCCTTTGCACATGGTCAGGCGGAGATGACGAAGATCAAGATCCCGGATCACAATATGTTAGATGGGTTATCTGTAGCTCACCTTGGCCAACAGCTTATGGATCGTGCGAAGAATATCAATATTCTGATCTGTGCGGTTGAAAGAGATGGAGAGGTCTATATTCCATCCGGCCATTTCAAGTTGCATGCCGGAGATGTGCTTTCATTTGTTGGCTCTCGCCCGATGAGCCGTGCATTTCTTGATTTTATCGGATTCAAGACGAATCGTGTCAGTGACGCGATGATTGTTGGCGGTGGTGATGTTGCATATTATCTTGCAAATCAGTTGATCAACATGGGAATCGATGTGAAGATCATCGAGAAAGAGAAGGATCGTTGCGAGCGGCTCAGTATCCTGCTCCCAAAAGCAGTTATCATCAATGCAGATGGAACCGATCAGGATGTATTAAAAGAAGAAGGCTTAAGCAATGCAGAATCTTTTGTTGCCTTAACCGGGATTGATGAGGAAAATATTCTTCTGACATTACATGCCAGACATGTATCGGGTGCGAAGACGATCACGAAGATAAACCGGAGTAATTTCAAAGAAGTTATCAGTAATCTGAATCTTGGAAGTGTATTCTATCCAAGCTTTATCACAGCGGAGACCATTACTGCTTATGTTCGAGCAAAATCAAATACACGTTCCATGAACAGCAGTGTTCAGACATTGTACCATATGTTTGATTTCCGTGTAGAAGCGATCGAGTTCCGTGTGGATGAGGCATCCGAGGTAACGAGCAAGCCTTTGATGGATCTGAAGTTGAAGAAAGATGTACTGATCGCATTTATCAACAGAAATGGTACGATCATTACACCATCCGGTCATGATGCGATCGAAGTCGGAGATACCGCTATGGTAGTAACGACACATACAGGATTTAATGATATCCAGGATATCCTGGCATAAGAAATAAGTGTTTTTTAAAGGAAAAATAGGAAGCTATGAATCGGTCAATGATTTTATACGTGGTCGGACATGTGGTTATGCTGGAGGGCGTTATGCTTCTTCTGCCATGTCTGGTTTCGTTGATTTATCAGGAAAGTGAAGGAATTGATTATCTGGTGATGGCAGTCATCTGTATGTTGATCGGAGCCATCATTGTAAAACATAAACCTAAAGTAAATATATTTTATCTGAAAGAGGGATGCATTGCTACGGCGCTCAGCTGGATCGCACTTAGTATATTTGGTGCGCTTCCAATGTGCATATCAGGAGATATCCCATCTTTTACAAATGCATTATTTGAGACGATCTCCGGTTTTACAACCACGGGAGCCAGTATCTTAAATGATGTGGAAGCGGTATCACGAACGACAGTGTTCTGGAGAAGTTTTACACACTGGATCGGTGGTATGGGAGTTCTGGTATTCCTGCTTGCGGTGCTGCCGCTTAGTGGCGGTTCAAATATAAATCTGATGAAAGCAGAGAGCCCGGGACCTTCTGTCGGTAAGCTTGTGCCGAAGATCAAATATACGGCACAGATCTTATATGTTATTTATATTGTATTGACGGTTGTAGAGATCATCTTATTAATAGCCGGAGGAATGCCGGTTTTTCATGCATTCTGTACAGGATTTGGGACTGCGGGTACAGGTGGATTTGGAACGATGAATGACAGTTTTGCCAGTTTTTCACCATATTTGCAGTGGGTAGTAACAATCTTCATGATCTTATTTGGTGTGAATTTCAATGCATACTATCTGATCTTATTTGGCAATATTAAAAAGGCGTTGAAGATGGAGGAGGTACGAACTTATTTTCTCATTATCGTAGCAGCGATCACGGTTCTTGTATTGAATCTGATGCATACGATGAACGGGTTCTGGACGGCGCTCCGCCATGCATCTTTTCAGGTTGCTTCGATCATAACAACGACCGGATTTTCCAGTGTGGATTTTGACCAGTGGAACCAGACATGTAAGACGATATTGGTTATCCTGATGTTTATCGGTGCATGCGCAGGCAGTACCGGTGGTGGTATCAAGGTATCCAGATTTATCATTGTCGTAAAAAATGTGATAAAAGAGTTGAATTCTTATCTGCATCCAAAGAGTATCAAGAAGATCAAAATGGATGGCAAGCCGGTAGAGCATGAAGTGGTACGCGCGGTAAATGTATATTTTATAACATTTATCATCCTGTTTGCAGCGTCCGTACTGCTGATCTCCTTTGAAGGAAAAGATATGACATCAAACTTTACAGCCGTTGCAGCAACGATCAATAACATCGGACCGGGACTGGAGCTGGTTGGTCCGACGAAGAATTTCAGTGTATATGGAACATTTTCCAAATATGTGCTGATGTTTGATATGCTTGCCGGAAGACTGGAACTGTTTCCATTGCTCTTATTATTCTATCCGCCGGCATGGAAAGAATTACTGGCGGTCAGACGCAGAAAATAATTCAAGATAGCTGCGTACCTGAAAAGCAGTCATCAGCTCAAAACGGATGGATGGATCATCTAAAGCAAGATTTAATTCCTCTCTTAATATACGTACACGATAATTGACGGTGTTCCTGTGACAGAATAGAGCACCGGCAATTTTTTGTATACTGCCATCACAGAGCAGATACTGGTAGAGTGTTTCCAGATAATCTGTATGGTGCCGTTCATCATATGTAATGATGCTGCCTAGCATGGCGTTTACATATTCTGTAAGAATATCCGTGTTGTTTACTGATAAAAGAAGTTTATAAAATCCCATATCGTCGAAAAAGAACAGGCTGCTGTTCTTTTTTTGTGCCATAAGAGCAGCACACTGCCCCTGTAAAAATGCCTGACTTAGTCCGGTCAGTTCTATGGTCGGTGCGCTGATTCCGATATGTATGGAATCAGTTCCTGCGGATTCGCCCATATGATACAGAAGCCGGGTAAGCTCCTGTTCCAGCCGTTCATTTGACCGTGCAGAGCAGATCAGCAGAGTATAGTCGGAACCGTTGACAAATGTATATGGCAGATTATAGATTCTGACCAGACGCGTTAGCAGATTTTGAAGAAAACATGGTATATATATGAGCTGGTATTGTGCATCCGCCTGAAATCCATGCTCATATAAGACAGGCAGACTGATTTCCATAAGGGCTTTATCATTTGGGTGAAAGATTACGCGTGAAAGAGCTGTTGAGATTGCCTGACTGGTCTGGGTGTCGTCAAATATCCGGTTGTAATAATCGTGTGTGATATCGAAGATCCGTGTCTCCCATGGCATAAGAAAGAGCGGATATTGTTTCTGGTCACATAGCTTACGGATACGGTCAGAGATATCGGAACGGTTCAGATATCCACCGATATTGATGATAAGGCCACAGGTTTCATGCTCGATCAGTCCCTTGATGAAATTGTATAACCAGTATTCATTTCCACATAGGACGCCGGTCGTAATGATCAGTTCACCGCCGTGCAGGAATTCCAGTGTATCGGGATCTTCTGATATATAGACCCAGTTCATCAGGTGATCCAGCCCATCTTCCCCTGCGATCAGATTCAGACCGTAGGTATCCTTTGTCTCTTTATATAAATCTCGTAATAATATTGCCATGTGTAAGATTCCTTTCTTAGCAGCATTTGATAATGGTCATTTATGTATGGATAAGAAGTCGGTTCGATCAAAATATGATCTGTGCGTGCCGGATTTGAAGCAATTTGATTATGACTGCCTGAAATATGCTTAATTATATAAGGTTTTTATCAACTGTTGCTTA
Organism: Lachnospiraceae bacterium UBA6403; assembly: GCA_002437435.1. GTDB lineage: Bacteria > Bacillota > Clostridia > Lachnospirales > Lachnospiraceae > Coprococcus. Next base: position 10,929 of record DJPV01000028.1, read on the forward strand.
ACATACTAAACCACTGATTTGTGCTGCAACTTACAATAAATCAACAATATCATAGAAAATATGCGCCTGTCAAATGTATACTTGTGCTATCAACACAAATAAAATCGGAAGTTTTGTGCTGACAGGATATAGCAGCCTGTTTTCATGAATGGCATACTGTAGAAAATTCAAAAGAGCAAATAGATGAACGGCACAGATACAAAGGCCGTCCGTATTAAAAAGATGGAGGATGATGCATATGTTAAGAACAGATTTACCGGAAATAATAACAGAGACTTTACCTGGTCCTAAGGCGCAGGCAATCATAGACAGGAGAGCGCAGGCAGTTCCAAATGCGATCCGTTGCGCATATCCGGTCGTTATAGAACGTGGCGAAGGAGCCATGATCGAGGATGTCGATGGCAACAAGTTCTTAGACTGGATTGGTGGTGTCGGTGTATTGAATATCGGGTTTTCCCAGCCGGAGGTTGTTGAAGCGGTAAAAGCACAGGCAGATAAATATTTCCACGGTATGTTTAACGTTGTAACACATGAGGGCTATGTAGCACTCGCAGAGAAGTTATCCAGCATTGCGCCTGTAAAGGGCGACAGCAGGAAAGCTTTCTTTGCAAACAGTGGTGCTGAAGCAGATGAGAATGCCGTTAAGGTAGCAAAAGCATATACAAAGCGTCCAAATATTATCGTATTCTCCGGTGCATTCCATGGAAGAACACATTTCACAATGGCGATGACATCAAAGAAAGCGTATGCAAAGGATATGGGACCATTGGCAGCCGGTGTGTTCCGTGCACAGTTCCCATATTATTATAGAAATCCGGAAGGAATGCCTGCTGATAAAGCTGTTGATTACTATATAAAATCCATCTACGATGTATTTGAACAGTGTGCAGCAGCAGATACGATCGCAGCGATCGTTGTTGAACCACTTCAGGGCGAGGGCGGTTTCATCCCTGCACCGATCGAATGGGTAAAAGCAGTTCGTAAGATCTGTGATGAAAACGGCATCCTGCTGATCGCAGATGAAGTACAGAGTGGTTTCTGCAGAACCGGTCGTATGTTTGCTTCTGTTTACTGGCAGGAGGCAGGTGTAGAGCCTGATATCATCGCAACAGCAAAATCTATCGCAGCCGGTGTTCCATTGTCAGCAATTATTGCAAGAACCGAGGTTATGGATGCAGTTCCGGCAGGAACGATCGGTGGAACCTATTGTGGTAACCCGCTGGCATGTGCCGCTTCCTTAAAGACGATCGAGATTATGGAGAGAGATCATCTGGCAGAGCGCTCCTGTGAGATCGGCAAGAAGGTTACAGAACGTTATCTGGAAATGCAGAAGAAATATTCGGTTATCGGTGATGTCAGAGGACTTGGCGGTATGATTGGTATCGAATTCGTAAAAGATCAGGAGACAAAAGAACCGGATGCAGCATTTACATCTGACCTGATCCAGACCTGTGCGAAGAAAGGTCTGTTAGTAGAAGGCGCAGGAACTTATAACAATGTAATTCGTTTCCTTGCACCGCTTGTAATGACAGATGAGCAGCTTGCAGCAGGTCTTGATATCTTTGAAGCATCCATTAAAGAATGTCTGGGTCATTAGTAATTATTTGAAATTATAAGAATTAATTTTTAACAATTTTAAATCATCGAAAATTACTTTAAATTATTATAAATACAGTCATTTCGGATAATGTATTGTTCCAAATGGAGCAATCTGTTATCTGAAGTGGCTGTTTTTGTTTTATGAAAAGGTTTGTATCATAAAAAATGCTCCACGTAACTATTCAGTTTACAAATCTTAACTGCTCCGCAATAGAGATGATGGCATTTTGATGCATTTTGATGCTATAAAACATGGAGTGGACTCCAGAAAAGGAGAATTGTGTAAAAAGACAGGAGGCATGCAGAGAAAATTGAAGAAAAAAATATGGCTAAGAATATTGTTATTTCTGGCAGGACTTGCAGGAGTATTCATATTTTTGTTTCCATTTATTACGAAAGGTATTAAAAATATAGGAAATTTAACAGGAGTTGTTTTTGGTATCTGCCTGATCTTATATGCAGTATGGTTTCATGGAGTGAATCACCGGGTTAAAAAATGGCTGACTCGTACTGCCGGAAAAGTGATATGTGGGATCATTCTGTTGATCATGTTGATAGCAGTCGGATTTGCTGCAGCGGGAACGGTATGCATGGTAAAGGCATCAAACACCGTTCCGAAGGATGAAACGGTTATGATCGTGCTTGGATGTGGTGTAAATGGTGACCGCCCGAGCCTGATGTTGACGGAACGTTTAGATGCGGCGTATGATTATCTGAATACACATAAAGATGTTGTATGTATTCTGTCCGGCGGACAGGGAAAAGGTGAAAATATCAGCGAGGCGGAATGCATGTACCGATATCTTACAGAAAAGGGAATCGCTGCCGATCGTTTATATAAGGAAGACCGCTCTACTTCGACCAGAGAGAATCTTCTATATTCAAAAGAGATCATAGAAGAGAAAAATCTGGATCAACGGGTTATCATCGTAACAAATGAATTTCATGAATACCGGGCATCTGTTATTGCAGAACATACAGGTATAAAACCATCGGCGGTGTGCGGGAAAACGGCCTGGTGGTTACTGCCGACATATTATCTGAGGGAGCTTTATGGGATTGTTTTTGAGTGGATTTTTTAGATACCTTAAATAAAAAACTTAAGAATCTTAAAAAATTGGATACAAAATGGATGTAATTTTTTGATATAACCTGACTTAACAAATCTTAACAACGCATGACGCATACTTGAATTATAGACGCAAATGCTATAATGTGTGGATGGTTGTTGAAAATTAAAATCAGGGCATATTAAAAAAGAGAGGATATGGTTATGATTTTAGACAATGACAAAAGAATAGATGAAAAGACAAAAGGCACTGTGCAGCCTGAAAATACAGAAAAAATCCTGATCGTTGACGATGAAAAGGATATAAGGAAACTGGTTGGTATTTATCTGAAGAGACAGGGATATCAGATCATGGAAGCTGAAAACGGAAAACAGGCGATTGATCTGGTCAAAGAAAATCCTGATATCGACCTGATCATTATGGACATCATGATGCCTGAAATGTCAGGAACGGAGAGCTGTTCAGCCATTCGCGAATTTTCATCTGTTCCGGTGCTGTTTCTAACAGCTAAGACGCAGGAGCCGGATAAGAATGAGGCATATGATACCGGTGGAGATGATTTCTTAAGTAAGCCATTTGAACAGAGTGAACTGATCCGAAAGGTGAAAGCACTGATCCGGCGGTATAATGTATACAAAGGAAGAGAAGATAATAATGATGGTATTCTCCGTGTCGGAGCAATATCGATCGATCCGTATAAGCGTGTTGTGACGAAAGAAAATGAAATCATTCACCTGACGGATAAAGAATTTGCATTACTGTTCTTTCTTGTGAAGAATCGCGGAAGATCCTGGAATCTGGATGAATTATATGAGAACATCTGGCAGGAGAAATATCTTCCGTCCTCATCAAATACGGTTATGGTACATGTATTAAGACTTCGTCAGAAGATCGAAGATAATCCGGCACAACCGGAAATCATCAGAACCATATATGGAAAGGGCTATCAGGTGGATTAACAGCCGGTAGGAAGTATGCGGTATGAAAGACAGAGCAGAACAGAAAAGATTTGAAAAAGATGCAGAAAAAAGGCTTACATTGAATACAAAGCTGATCCTTGTAATAGCAGGAAGCCTGTTGTTTGCGATCGGGCTGTTCTTTGTCTGGCTGAAGACAACCGTATATGTGATTGATAAGAAATATCTGAATGAAACGACTGTGGCACGGAGAACGGAAGAAAAGATTGACCGTTTCTCTGATTATGTCAGTAAGAACAAAGTTAAATCTACAGATATGAATGCCATTCTCAGCTGGCAGCGGGAAGAAGGAAGTGTATATCTTCTGGTTTATCAGAATGAGAATGTAATATATGATTCAACAAAGCAAAAAAGACGAACCATGATGGAACGTTTTTTTAATAAAATATCTAATGGAAACCAGAAGGGCAGAAAGCTTGCAGAGTCTGAAGAAGACAAACGGCAGATGCTGAATAATATCAAAAACAAACATCTGCTTGAGATTTACCGGAAGAAAGCAGAATCAAAAAAACAGGAAGAACAGCCAGAGCAGAAGGTCGGCGAGGATACATCCTCTACGGAGACGGATTATACAGAGACGATTCCGATTGATTCTTCAGATATAGATGACCTTGCATCTCAGTATGGTGGTTATGCATTCTATTCGGTTCGTTTTGAAGACGGATTATATGATGTCTGCATTGTAGATTATTCCGAGAAAAAGGTCTATTACATATGGGTGACGATAGGATTTCTGGTATGTTCATTTATATTTATGTTATTAGTTATGCTCTATAATGGTCGGGTGGTAAGGCGTGTAAAGAGACTGACACATGAGGTATCAAAGATCAAGAAAACAGATATCAATGCGACGATCACAAAGTCAGGACATGACGAGATCCTGACACTTGCTGAGAATATAGACAGCATGAGAAATTCGATCATTGATCAGATGAGTAAGGAAAAAGAAGCATGGCAGGCGAACCGGGATCTGGTCACAGCGATGGCGCATGACATTCGGACGCCGCTTACAGTATTGAGTGGATATCTGGATCTGCTTGAGACAGGAGAATTCGAATCCGAAGAAGAATACAAACAGTATGTCGATATCTGCGTTGACAAAGCAGGACAGTTAAAAGATCTGTCAGACAAGCTGTTTCGATATTTCTTCGTTTATTCAGGGCATACCGATGAACTGAAAATGGAAGTTTATCATGCAAAAGAGTTTTTCCAGCAGATGATCGGCGAATATATGTGCCTGCTTGAAGAAAAGGGAATTATTTTCCGGATCAAGACAGAGGATGATTCACCGCTGATAAAGATCGATGCCCCATATCTGAAACGACTGTTTGATAATGTGTTTACAAATATAAGGAAATATTCTGATTACAGTAAGCCGGTAGATATCACATATCACACAACCGAATCGAAAGTAGAATTGGTAATCAGTAATCATATAAGCAAAAGCAGAAATGAAGCTGAAAGTACCAGAATTGGGATCAAGACCTGCGAGAAGATCGCGCAGGAAATGAACATAGAATTTTCAGCAAATGAGAAAAAAGGCAGATATACAGTCAGACTGGTATTTGCAATTGTAAAATAAAGGAGGACCAGAGATACTCTGGAGCAGATGACTATGAAGAATGTACTGGAATTTATTGAAAGATCAGCAGAAAAGTTTCCGGATAAGCTGTCCGTAGCTGATATAAACGGTGGCTTGACTTATAAGGAACTGGAGCAGACAGCAAAACAGATCGGTTCATGGTTGTATCAGGGACTTGTCGGATGTAAGAACCGCCCGGTTGTAGTTCTTCTTGATAAGGAACCAAAGAGCGTTGCAGCCTTTATGGGAGTTGTTTACAGTGGGAACTTTTATGTAGTTATAGATGCCGAAATGCCGGTAGACAGAGTGAATAAGATATTAAAGGCATTACAGCCTGAGGCTGCTGTGACAGACAATAAGCATCTGGATAAGGCAAAAGAATTACAGGTTGAGGCAGAAGATGGTCAGGAATACGGCCTTAAGATCTTTAATATGGATGAACTGGATCAGACGATAGATCAGAATTGCCTTGCAGTTGTCAGAGCGCATATGATCGATACAGACCCGGTATATGCACTGTTTACTTCCGGTTCTACAGGTGTTCCAAAGGGTGCGGTTATTTCTCATTCCAACATCCTCTCTTATATCACATGGTATACAGAAGCATTTGATATCAATGAGACAACGATATTTGGAAATCAGACACCATTTTATTTTAGCATGTCTGTTTCGGATTTATATAGCACATTGAAAAATGGTGCTACATTGTATATAATACCCAAAGCGTATTTCTCATTTCCCATCAAGCTCATGGAGTTTCTGAATGAGAAAAAGGTCAATACGATCTACTGGGTTCCATCAGCACTTTCGATCATTGCAAATTATAAGATGTTTCAGTATGCCAGGCTTCCGGAACTGAAGAAAGTATTATTTGCCGGTGAGGTTATGCCGACCAGACCATTAAATTACTGGATCGAGAATCTGCCGGATGCCATGTATGCAAATCTGTTTGGTCCGACAGAGACAACGGATATCTGTACTTATTATGTAGTAAACAGAAAGTTCCGTGATGATGAGCCGCTTCCGATGGGAAATGCATGTAACAACTGTGATGTATTTGTACTTGGTGAAGATGGTAAGGTGGTTTCACCGGAGATCAATCCTGAGACAGGCTTCAGTGCAGAAGGTGAATTATATGCCAGAGGTTCATTTGTCGCTCTTGGATATTATGGAAATGAAGAAAAGACAAAGGAAGCATTTGTCCAGAATCCATTGAATCCGAATTATCCGGAACTGATCTATAAGACCGGAGATCTTGTCAAATATAACAAGTATGGAGAACTGGTCTATATCTCAAGGAAAGATTATCAGATCAAACATATGGGCTACCGTATTGAACTTGGTGAGATCGAGGCGGCTGCCGGTGCGATCGAGGGTATCAGAAGTTATGCATGTATCTATGATGATGCAGAGGACAAGATCGTATTTATATATGAAGGAAAGAAACTGGATGATGCATTCCTGCTGGGAGAATTCAAGAAAAAAGTTCCACATTACATGGAGCCGAACCAGTTCGTAAGAGTGAAAAGTATGCCACACAATCAAAATGGAAAAATTGATCGTAAGTGGTTGAAAAAAAATTATAAATTATCATAAAAGTGAGGTAGAAAAAATGGATGAATTATTAGAGATCTTAAATGAAGTAAAACCTGGAGTTGATTTTGCAAACGATACAGACCTGGTTGGTCATGGTATTCTGGATTCTATTACAATGGTAACACTGGTGCTTGAGCTTAATGATGCATTTGACATCGAGATCACACCTGTAGATATCGTACCTGAGAACTTCAAAACAGTTCAGACGATCTATGATATGATCCAGAGATTAAGTGACGACTAGGGAGTAAAATAATGTCATATACATCGATAGCTTATTTAGGATTTATATTGATGGGATCATTCTTTTTCTATTCCATTGTGCCGTTAAAGCACAAATGGAAGGTTCTGTTGATATTCAGTTATCTGTTTTATTTCATTAATTCAGGCAAATATGTTGTGTTTATATTGTTTTCATCGTTATCCATCTATTTCGGCGGACGATTGTTGAATAAGATCGATGATGGATTCGGTATGGCAAAGAAAGCATTGCCAAAAGAGGATAAGAAAGAATACAAAGCGATCATTGGCTGGCAGAAGAAATGCGTATGTGTTTCGATCGTTTTACTGAACCTTGGTATTCTTGTATATCTGAAATATTCTGTATTCTTTGGACAGGTTTTCTGTGACATATTAAGCCTGTTCCATATTAATAAGGTAAATCCAATGCAGAGTATGATACTGCCGCTTGGTATCTCATTCTATACTCTGTCGGCGATCAGTTATATCGTTGATGTTTATAGGGGAAAATACAGAGCATCCGATAATTTCTGGAAGGTGAATCTGTTCCTGATATTCTTCCCGCATATTGTGGAAGGACCAATCGGACGATTTGATCTGCTGGCTGATCAGGTTTATGAAGGCCATGAGTTCAACTATAATAACATGACTCAGGGTTTACAGCTTGTTTTCTGGGGTCTGTTTAAGAAGATAGTTATAGCAGACCGTGCAAACATGTATGTAAATCAGATATTCAATTTCCACGATCAGTATGATGGCTTGTATGTAGTTGTCGGAATGCTGTTATATACCTTGCAGTTGTATGCAGAATTCTCCGGCTGTATGGATATCGTAAGAGGTAGTGCTCAGATGTTTGGAATTCAGATGTCTGAGAACTTTGCAAGACCATTTATGTCAAAGACAGTCAGTGAATTCTGGAGAAGATGGCATATGACACTTGGTGCATGGTTTAAAGACTATGTATTTTATTCCATCTCACTGTCAAAAGCATTTATGAAGCTCAGTAAGAAGACCAGAGAGAAGTTCAATGCATTTTTTGCAACTCTGATTCCGACCTCGATCGCGATGCTCGCGGTATGGTTCGGAACCGGTATCTGGCATGGAGCAAGCTGGAAATATGTTATGTATGGTATTTACTACTGTCTCATTATGATACTTGGACTTCTGACGGAACCATTATTCAAGAAGCTGTATGAGAAGATGCATGTGAACCGGCAAGGTAAGATTTATAAGGCACTTCAGGTTGTAAGAACATTTATTTTCGTAAATATCGGTATGCTGATGTTCCGTGCGGATGACCTTAAGATCTTTGGTCAGATGCTTGTATCAATGTTTCATAATTTCACATTTTCAGTGCTTACAAGCGGAGATCTGTTTGAAGTAAAGCTTGATATTTATGATTTCCTCTTACTTGCATTTGGTGCACTGGTATTATTACTGGTAGGTTTATATCAGGAGAAGGGACATCATATCCGTGAGGAAATAGCGACAAAGAATATTGTTTTTCGATGGGTATTATATTATGGACTGATCTTTTCTGTGATCATTCTGGGTGCATATGGAAGCGGTTATGAAGTAGCCGGATTCATATATGCACAATTTTAGGATAGATGGTGAGAGACATGAAAAAAGAAATAGTAAAAAACATAATAAAAGTTATCGTGTTTATGCTGATCTTCTGTGGTTTTATGGCACTAGGCTCCGTCATGCTTTATCCGAAAACGAGTGATCCGGAAGGCGGCTTATCAAATCCAAATGCCAGAGGTTTCTATGGAGAACCAAAGAATTCCATCGATCTGGTCGTTATGGGAAACAGTAATGCCTACAGTGCATATTCACCGATGCTGATGTGGAAAAAATATGGTATTCCTTCTTACGTTGTTGCGGAAGGCGCACAGAATATTGCTGAGACAGTTAATATTTTAGAGGAGCTTCTGACATGCCAGAAGCCGAAGCTGATCATTTTGGATGTTGATCTGTTATGGCAGGGTAAGACACAGGTATCCAGAGTGGAAGGAAATGTGAAATCCCTGATCTACAAATACATTCCGATCATGAAGTATCATAACAGGTGGAAAGGATTTGCGCTGGGTGACAGCTTTAAAGCAAAGAATTACACGTATCGTTCTTCAAGCAGAGGACAGTATTTGAATAAAGCAGTTGTACCATATACAGGCGAAGACATGATGGTAAAGACAGCCGATGTCGAGCCGGTACCAAAGTCCTCCAAGTTCTTCCTCAAGATGTTCCTTGATCTCTGTGAGGAAAATGATATCGACGTAGTGTTTGTGGAGATGCCGACTGCAAGCTCATGGAATTATAAGAAGCACAATGGCATGACAAAATATGCCAAGGAACTTGGCATTCCATTTGTTGATCTGAATACCACAGAGGGTAAGAATGCGATCAACTGGAAGAAGGATACAAGAGATGGCGGAAGACATCTGAACTGCTATGGAGCCAAGAAGGTAACAAGAGAGATCGGTAAGTATATTTCAGAGAACTATACTTTTACGAATAAGAAGAAAGATCCGGAGTATAAGAGCTGGAATAAGGCTTACAAGGAATATAAGCAGTTTATGAAATCGACTAAGAAGTCTTCCGGCAAGAAACATAAGAAGTCGAAGAAGACTGACAGCAAACAGTCAGATACATCTGACACAAAAGAGAAAAAGCAGAAAACAGAAAAAACAACGACTGAGAGTAAGTCGGAGGCAACGACAGAAAGTACAGTTACAGAAGATGTAACAGAAAGCACAGGTACGGAAGCGACTACAACTCAGAAGTAGGAGATTGTAAAGTATATAAGGGAGATCATGGAGACACAGATATGGATTTGAAGATCAGAAAGCTTCATGGTCTCCTTTTTTATGAATCGGATACTTTATATGTCTGCATAAATATGGAATAAATTTTAAGACCGGAAAATGGTATTTGTTATTTATTTTTGTGTAAATAACTGGTTCTTGTGATAAAATGACAGTGAAGAGTAAATAATAGTTGCAGAAATATAGAATTGTACAGGCAGACTAAAAAAATGAGCGGAATTATAGCAGTATATGATGCTTTTACAGATGCCTGACCGCAGCTTATGACAGGAGGATATGGAATATGAAGATTTTATTTTATGACACAAAGAAATATGACAGAGATTCATTTGAAAAGATATTACCGGAATATTCAGATCTGGAGGTAGAATTTCTGGAAGCAGATCTTTCACCGAGGACAGCAGCACTTGCAAAAGGGTATGATGCGATCTGCGCATTTGTAAGTTCTGATGTCAGTGAAAAAGTAGTTGAGTGTCTGGCGGCAAATGGTGTAAAATTAGTGTTAATGCGCTGTGCCGGATTCAACAATGTAGATCTGGATGCAGCAAATCGTTGTGGTATCACAGTGCTCCGTGTTCCGGGCTATTCACCGGAGGCAGTTGCAGAGCATGCGATGGCACTTGCACTTGCAGTTACCAGAAGAATCCATAAGAGTTACATTAAAGTTCGAGAGAATAATTTCAGTCTGGTAGGACTTACAGGTATGAACTTCTACGGCAAGACAGCGGGAATTATCGGAACCGGTAAGATCGGTGCAGCTATGTGTCGGATCTGTCATGGATTTGGCATGAAGGTTCAGGCATATGACATGTACCAGAATCCATCTCTGGATTTTGTAGAGTATGTGGATCTGGATACGTTGTTATCGACCAGTGACCTGATCTCTCTTCACTGTCCGCTGACAGATGATTCATACCATATGATCTGTACAGAGACGATCAATAAGATGAAGGATAATGTGATCCTTGTAAATACATCGAGAGGTGCATTGATCAAGACGGAAGATCTGATCACTGGAAACAGAAATAAGAAATTCTTTGGTATCGGTCTGGATGTATATGAGGAAGAAACGAATAATGTATTTGAGAACCGTGAGGATGATATTCTGGAAACTTCGATCACGGCAAGACTGCTGTCATTCCCAAATGTCATCGTAACTTCCCATCAGGGCTTCCTGACGGAAGAAGCACTGGAAGCGATCAGCCGTACCACACTGGACAATGCGAGAGATTTTGAGAATGGCACGATCAAGGATGTAAATGCTGTATAGAAATATATGAAACGTAATAGACATGCGGAAGATATGTGATATACAGAAGATGAAGATGCACAGAAGATAATCGTCATAGAGAAAATGAAAGCTATGTAGAAAAGGAAACAATTATGCAGAATTACAGATTTCTGATCGCCTATGATGGAACGAGATATCATGGGTGGGAACATAAAAAAGACGTTGTGACCATACAGGGGAAGATTGAATCAGTGCTTTCCCTGATGGCAGGCGAAGAAGTGCGGATCAACGGAGCAGGAAGAACCGATGCTGGTGTGCATGCAAGGGCAATGGCCGCAAGCGGACCGATTCCGACAGATAAGACACCGGAGGAGATTCGGGACTATATGAATCATTATCTGCCGGATGATATCTGCATTTTGGAGGTTACACCTGCAGCGAAGCGGTTTCATGCAAGATTTAATGCAAAGGGCAAGCATTACCGATATACGATCTATCGTGGCAGACTGAAGCCGGTATTTGACCGGAAATATGTCTGGACTCTGGATGAGGGTGAGACGATCGATTGTGAACGGATGCGAAAGGCAGTAGCCTATCTGGTTGGTGAGCATGATTTTAAGAGCTTCTGTGGAAATAAGCAGATGAAGAAATCGACGGTTCGGAAGTTATTTGCGATCGATATTAAGGAAGATGGCGATTATGTGATCCTTGATTTCCACGGAGCCGGATTCTTGCAGAATATGGTTCGTATCCTGACCGGTACTCTGGTAGAGGTCGGGGCAGGCAGAATGAAACCTGCATACATGGAAGAGGTGCTTGCAGGCCGGTGCAGACAGCTCGCAGGGCCGACCGCACCACCACAGGGCCTGTGCCTGATGCAGGTGGATTATGAAAAAAGTAATATGGAGTAAGTAGTACAAATGAATGAATTTAGAAACGGGCTGAAGGATGGAATTCCGATCGCCCTGGGGTATTTTGCAGTTAGTTTTAGTTTTGGTATTCTTGCGATCAAAGGCGGACTCAGTGTCTTTCAGGCAGTTCTTACCAGCGTTACAAATGTTACAAGTGCCGGTCAGTTTGCCGGACTTCAGATCATCATTGCCGGGGGAACGATCCTAGAGGTGATCCTCACCCAGCTTATTATCAATCTGAGATATGGTCTGATGAGCCTTTCGCTCACGCAGAAGTTAGCTGACGATGTAGGCATCTGGAAACGTCTTGTCATCGCATTTGCAAATACAGATGAGATTTTTGCAGTTGCGATGGGACATTTCAAAGAAGTGACCTTCCCATATATGTTAGGGCTTCAGCTCCTTCCGATCCTTGGCTGGGGCGGCGGTACATTTGCCGGAGCAGTAGCCAGCGGGCTGCTTCCAAAGTCCGTGTGCAGTGCACTCAGTCTTGCGCTCTATGGCATGTTCGTGGCGATCGTTGTTCCGGTTGCCAAGAAGTCAAAATCTGTGTTATTTGTGGTATGCGTGGCAGCTTTATTCAGTATCCTTTTATATTATGTTCCGATATTCCATTTTATCTCGACCGGAATATCAATCGTTATATGTACAGCAGCGGCAGCAGCAATCGGTGCGATCGTTGCACCGGTTAAGAAAAAAGGAGAAGAATAGAGATGAGTGTGTATATATATATTATCGCAATGACGGTTGTCACATATCTGATCCGTGCAGTACCATTGGTGTTATTCAGAAAAAAGATAGAGAATCAGTTTTTAAGTTCGTTTTTATACTATGTGCCATATGCTTGCCTGACAGCACTTACCCTTCCGGCGATCTTTTACAGCACGGAAAGTATTATCAGTGCGATCGCAGGATTTGTCGTAGCAGTTATCCTTGGTATCCGTGAAAAAGGGCTGGTAGTCGTAGCGGCAGCCGCCTGTGTGACGGTGTTTGTGGTGGAGAGAATATTGGTGTTTTTATAAGGGGGGTGTGAATCCGAAAATGGGGATTGGTAGGTGAGGTAATAAAATGATTAGAATTATGAAAGACAGTGACTTAGCACAATGTGGCATGATTTATGCAAAAGCATTCCCTATGGAGCATTGGGGAATAGATTGGACAGCAGAAAACGCAACAGAATATCTTCAAGATTTTTTTGAACAGAAGAGATTTGTTGGGTATGTATATGAGGAAAATGAAGAGGTATTAGGTTGCTTATTCGCACTTTGTAAGATTTCTGGAAGCAAAAAAGAGATTTACATTAATGAGATGGCGGTACTTCCCGAACGACAAGGGCAAGGAATAGGTAAGCAACTATTGAATGCTGTTAAAGATTACAGTAAAGATAAAGGACTTGCAGGAATTGTGCTTTATACAAGTGAGTATGCCCCGGCGGCTAAGTTTTATGAAAAGAATGGGTTTAAGTTGTCAAATGGGACTATTTGCATGTATTGTGAATGATGGAAAAACTGGTTTAGTTTGCCAGAGCAAGTAATTCCAGTTTAGAGAGAATTAGATGGGACTTCTGTCGGTTTTTCCGATAAAAGTTCTGGAGAAAGAAAACCTAAGATATATAATCTTGGTATGATACTATCTGTGGGATGTCGTGTTAATTCGAAGCTTTAGCTGGTAATAATGTACTTTATAAAGAGGGCAGAAGAGGATAAGAGATGGTGCATTGGTGGTGATAACATTGATGATTGCTGAGTCTAATCCAGAGGAAAAAGATATCATGGTAAACTTGGTAATGAATTTGTTGACATTGTAAAGATATTTCAAAATCGGAATTTTGTGAAGGCGGGATAATAAAATGAATTTGAAGAAAATCTCACATAAATTGACTGTCTGTAAAGTATCAGATGTCTCTGATATAGATATGAATGCTAATTTTTACTTTATTGGGAGGACAGATGAAGAAGTATCACTGGTGTGTAAATCGGAAGATACGCCATCGAATACGATTGAGCGTGACGATGGTTGGAGAGGATTTCGCATTCAGGGTGTCCTTGACTTTTCATTAATCGGAATTTTGTCAAAATTATCTGGTGTTCTTGCAGAACATCAAATTGGAATCTTTGCAGTATCGACATATAACACAGATTATATTCTTGTAAAAGAAGAAAATTTCGACCGAGCATTGAAGGTGTTAGCTGCTGAAGGATACATAATAGTGTAAATTCCGGTTTGTTGGGCTAAAAGGAGGAGAGAAAAAATGAGATATCCGAAATTTTTAGAAAAAGGTGGAACGATTGGTTTTGTTGCTCCATCTTTTGGCTGTAATATAGAACCATATCGGACAGCATTTGGACATGCGCTTGATACATTTCATGCTAAGGGCTATCAGACGGAGCTTGGTCCGAATTGTTATGAAGGATGCGGTATCGGTATCAGTAACACACCGGAGAAATGTGGTCAGGAGATTAATGAAATGTACACATCAAAGAAAAATGATGTTCTGATATCCTGTGGTGGTGGAGAGCTGATGTGCGAGACTCTCGATCATATTGATTTTGAACGCTTAAAGAAAGCAGATCCAAAATGGTTTGTGGGATATTCGGATAATACGAATCTGACCTATCTGCTTACAACGATCTGTGATACAGCTTCTGTTTATGGCCCATGTGCGGCAGCATTTGGCATGGAGCCATGGCATGCATCGATAGAAGATACATTTGCGCTGCTTTGTGGTGAGAAGAAAAGCCTGCAGGGATATCGTGGATATGAGAAGGAATCCCTGAAGGATGAAGAACATCCGCTTGCGCCGTATAATATCACTGAACAGAAAGAACTTCACCTGTATGAAACGGATGCGGCGCATGGATCGACTGCTGTCGATGAAGTATTCATGGCAGGCAGACTGATCGGTGGATGCATGGATTGTCTGGTGAATCTGCTTGGAACGAAATTTGATAAGACGGCGGATTTTTTGGAACGATATAAAGAGGATGGCTTCATCTGGTTCTTAGAAGCCTGTGATCTGAATGTGATGGCGATCCGCCGGGCTATGTGGCAGATGGAGCATGCGGGCTGGTTCCGGTATGTGAAGGGCTTCCTGATCGGACGTCCGCTGGTGCATGGACAGGAGATGATGGGGCTTGACCAGTATCATGCTGTGCTAGACATTATCGCCCACCACAATGTGCCGGTTATCATGGATGCCGACCTCGGTCATATCGCACCGATGCTGCCATTGATCTCCGGCAGCTATGCGAACATTACCGCAACCGGAAACAACCTTGTGGTTGACATGAAGTTGAAGTAATGTGTGAAATTCACATTTATGGATAAAAATCTACCCGGCTGTTCACCGTGTTAATCTGGCTCAGAATCGACAATAGAAAAACTCGTATAGTATTCTATTCCTTGCATATGCCTGATTCGCTCATGCTTCTGTGCAAACTCGCCCTACGGGCTCAGACATGCACTCACATTCGCTGGCAATATGCATGTCATGACGAATCCTATACGAATGTTTTGTCTATTATCGATCCGAACCGGCTCAACAACAGTGAACAGCCGGGTAGATTTTTTATAGATATAAATATGAAATTCACGGATATAAAACAGCACCATGCTAACGACAAGGTTAAGCACACGGTTGCTGGTTTTGATCATAGGCAGCAGTGATCCCATTCGGGGAAGTATTTTGGGGATAAGACTATCTTTTAAGTGCACGACAGCCCATCGTTTAAGAATCGATAATGCAGTCGACTGAGTTTCCTATGATTTTGTGCCATGTCGTCGCCGCAGATGATTTTATTGCGGCAGAGATATGTGTATATAACCATATTGTTTCTTATGATATTACAAAACGGCTGAATTGCTTATACTCTGACACATAGAAATCTATGCTAGTTTTTTATGTGTCAGAGTATAAGCAATTTAGCCACTTGGAAAATCAAGGCTAAATGCAGTATTCGTCACCGGCTTCAGGTCGGCTGTTGCAGAGATCTGCGATGGTGGTTGTGTCAACAACGCTGCAGATCGCACTGTAGAGCCGCTTCCACAGATCGTAGGTGGAGCAGATGGATTCACGCTCGCATTCCGGGGCATCCTCTTCGACACAGGCAACAGGAGCGAGCGTTCCTTCTGTCAGACGAAGAACTGCACCGACTGTAATGTCTTCCGGTGCTTTTCGTAACAGGTAGCCACCCTGTGGACCGCGGACGCTTCGGACAAGTCCGCCGGAATTTAATATAGAAATGATCTGTTCCAGATATTTATCAGAGATATCCTCGTTTTTTGCTACATCCTTTATGCTGACCGGTTTTCCGTTTGAGTTGGCTGCGATATAGACCATAAGCCGTAATGCATATCTTCCTTTTGTTGATATTTTCAATGTAATACACCTCCAAATTACACTTCTGTAATTCATACTAATTTTCTATGAATTGATTATACATCAGTTTAAAATAAAAATCCACAGAAATATTTCTATTATCCTATTGACAAAGTAGGAATAGAGGTGTATCATACATGCATAAGCTAAATCATAGTTTGTTGATAGGAATAAGCGGAAACGAGGTAAAGGATATGTTGAACAAGTATTATCAACCACAATATTTGAATGAAGACAATCGAATGTGTACTACCAGACAAGCGTTATCAGCAGGCGGAATTTACAGATGTTGTCGCTAGAGAGAGCTTGGATAAGAGATATCCATTAATGACGAAATGATAAGCTCCATCAGAGGGAGCAAATAACGAATACAGAATAAAACGGCAGTACATAACAGAAGAAACGGAAATGTACACCGACCGGAAAAAAACAGGAGATAAAAATTATGGCAAAGAAATCATACAGCGAAAGAAATTTAAAATTTGAAACATTACAGTTACACGTAGGACAGGAAGCACCGGATCCTGTAACAGATGCAAGAGCAGTTCCAATTTACCTTACATCATCATATGTATTCCATAACAGCCAGCATGCAGCAGACAGATTTGGTCTCAGAGATGCAGGTAACATTTACGGAAGACTTACAAATCCTACAGAAGACATTTTCGAAAAGAGAATCGCAGCATTAGAGGGTGGTGTAGCAGCACTTGCAGTTGGTTCAGGAGCAGCAGCTCTGACATATGCACTTCAGGCAGTTGCACATAAGGGTGACCACATCGTAGCAGCAAAGAACATCTACGGTGGAACATATAACCTTCTCGCACATACACTTCCGGATTTTGGAATCGAGACAACATTCGTTGATCCATTTGATTATGATGCAATCGAGGCTGCTATTCAGGACAATACAACCGGTATCGAGATCGAGACACTCGGAAATCCTAACTCAGAGGTTGTAGATATCGAGAGAATCGCAAAGATCGCACATTCACATAATATTCCATTGATCGTAGATAATACATTTGCAACACCTTATCTCGTTCGTCCGATCGAGTATGGCGCAGATATCGTTGTACATTCAGCTACCAAGTTCATTGGTGGACACGGAACAACGATCGGTGGTGTCATCATCGATAGTGGTAACTTCGACTGGACATCCAGTGACAAATACCCATGGTTAACAGAGCCGAACGTATCTTACCATGGAGTAAGCTTTGCAAAGGATACAGCACCTGCTGCATTTGTTACTTACATCAGAGCAATCCTGTTAAGAGATATGGGAGCAACTATCTCACCGGTACATTCATTCATTTTCCTTCAGGGACTTGAGACATTATCTTTACGTGTAGAACGTCATGTTGAAAATGCACTTAAGGTTGTACAGTATCTGAAAGATCAGCCACTGGTTGAGAAAGTAAATCATCCATCTGTTTCAGAGGATCCTGAACAGCAGGCATTATATAAGAAATATTTCCCGAATGGCGGCGGATCAATCTTCACATTTGAGATCAAGGGCGGAGCAAAAGAGGCACAGGCATTTATCGATCAGCTTGAGTTGTTCTCACTCCTTGCAAATGTTGCAGATGTAAAATCACTTGTTATCCATCCTGCATCAACCACTCATTCAGAGTGCAACGAGGCTGAGTTATTAGATCAGGGTATCAAGCCAAATACAATTCGTCTATCTATCGGAACAGAGAATATCGACGATATCATCGAAGATCTGGATGAAGCATTTAAGGCAATCGCAGAATAATCGGACGTAAAAACAGTAGATAATTGAACGTAAAAGAATAATAGAAAAATACGGATGATCGGAGATTATCGATCACCTGCAAAACAAAAAATAGAATCAGAATAGGAGATCAGAAATTATGAGTAAAATTTATAAAGACGCAACAGAGTTAATCGGAAACACACCATTAGTAGAGTTTAATCACATTGAAGAAAAGGAAGGCTTAAATGCAAAGATCCTTGCAAAGTTAGAGTATTTTAATCCGGCAGGAAGCGTAAAAGACAGAATCGCAAAAGAGATGATTGAAGATGCTGAGAGAAAGGGTACATTAAAGCCGGGCGCAACGATCATTGAGCCTACATCAGGAAATACAGGTATCGGTCTTGCATCTATCGCTACAGCAAAGGGTTATAAGGCAATCATCGTTATGCCGGAGACCATGAGTGTTGAAAGAAGAAATATCATCAAAGCATATGGTGCAGAGATCGTTCTGACTGAAGGCGCAAAGGGTATGAAGGGTGCGATCGCAAAGGCTGAGGAACTCTCTAAGGAAATTCCTGACAGCTTCGTTGCTGGACAGTTTGTAAATCCGGCAAACCCAGAAGCACACAGAAAGACAACAGGACCGGAGATCTGGAATGATACAGATGGAAAGGTTGATATTTTTGTAGCAGGTGTTGGTACAGGCGGAACTGTAACAGGTGTTGGTGAATATCTGAAGCAGCAGAATCCAGATGTTAAGGTTGTAGCAGTAGAGCCGGCTACATCACCAGTCCTTTCAAAGGGAACAGCAGGAGCACATAAGATTCAGGGTATCGGCGCAGGATTTGTACCAGATACATTAAATACAAAGATCTACGATGAGATCATCGCGATCGACAACGATGCAGCATTTGAAGGCGGCAAAGAGATTGCAAGCACAGAAGGTATCCTTGTTGGTATCTCATCCGGTGCAGCTTTCGTAGCAGCAAAGGAGCTTGCAAAGCGTCCTGAGAATGCAGGAAAGACAATCGTAGTTCTCCTTCCGGATAGTGGTGACAGATACTACTCAACTCCACTCTTTGGCTAAAACCAATAAGATTTACATGTGAATATAATATCCTTTCAAAATAATCATTTATCTCAAAGCAGACACGCTCCACCATACAGCAATGTGGTGGGGCGTGTTTGTTGTTACAGGCATTTGCATCTATATTGTTGTGTCG
>DJPV01000075.1 GCA_002437435.1 Lachnospiraceae bacterium UBA6403
GAGTTTGAATAGTAAACAGAGCTTCAGAAACAGCGAAAACAAGCCGTTTCTGGAGCTTTTTTCTTTTCGCTGATACCTATATGATACCTGTTTGGATAGTACCGGAGATATTTTGGAATACTGCAAATGGTATTATAGGTATTTCTATTTTCAATTATTTATCTATTTTCAAATTTCCCATTTTATTTTCAGGTAGGACAGATTGTGCCACCGAGTAGGCGGATTACGCCCACGACAAATGTTATGAGGGTATCTATAATTATAACTGTACAAAGCATGATGCTGACAGAAATTAGTAAAAGTTTCATATTAAGGGTGACAATTTCACATTCCCGTCGGCTACATATTGGAAGGAAACCCTGAATGATATTACGGGTTATCCTGTAAAACCCTGAATATCGTTCCGTTCAAATTAACATGCGGATTAGTTATCATTTTATCAGTAAGACGCATTCATACTTTCGGAGGGAGCATATTTTGTCCCCCGAATGGAGCCGGGAAATGTATTTTTCTGATTGAGTTAAGCAATAAACTGATATAAGAAATAGGATGTTTGCGATACTGAGGGTTAATACAAAAAGCCTTTACAACTGACAAGGTTGGAAAAAGAAAAGGAATACGACTTATGCGGTAATAATTTTTTCCGTGACTTATTTTATAATTTGATTATACAGATGCGTCGAACTTCCGGTATTAAAAAATAGTCCTGCAAAGGCTACTTTTTAACGAAAGATCGTCCTGCGAAGTCGAGAAAGGAATTTCAAGATGCGTTATCATATTTGTAGAAAGCAAAAGTGAATTCGGATAATGGCATAATGAATGTGTGATTGGTGCTAAGTGGTAGGAAATCTACTATGGCGAGGATTATTCTGCAATGGCGGGATAAAAAGCCGATGGCAGCAGTTGTAAAATCACCACATGTGATATGCAGTTTAACAGTTGTGAAATGTTATTTTGCGGATAGTTTCGGTGGAATGTTGTTTGAACAAAAGATTTGTCTAAATTATGGAACTACCACAATGTTAGGTAGCAAGTCCTGCAGTATATACCTAAAAAATGATGATAGTCTATTGTACCATTATAGTCGAGTATTCAAAAGGAAACAAATAGTTCCTACTTTTTCAATGGAGCAGATGATACATGTACAGCTGAGGAAGTTCCTATAGAGGTTTCTGGCATTATGGATTATGAAACAACACCAAAAACGGGTGTAAATTTCTGAAAATACACCAGCCCTGTCCATAGTCAGATTTCAAAATGTAAGTTACCATATTTGCAACAGCAAATTTGAGATACATACCGGTACAGCCGGGGAAAGGAGGTGCATCACCTATGGAGAAGAAGATTTTTTACAATGTAGATGAGGTGGCAGAAATGCTGTCCATATCCCGTTCCCACGGATATAAGATTATCCGTGAGTTAAATCAGGAGCTGCAGGAACAGGGATACAGAACCATCACGGGTAAGGTAAGCTGTAAATACTTTGATGAAAAGTTTTACGGCTTACAGACAGCCTAAGGAAGGAGTGTGAAGAGATGGCTGCATACAAGGACGAGGAAAGAGGCACATGGTATGTCTCTTTCCACTACAATGACTGGACGGGTAAGAACAAAAGAAAACTGAAACGAGGCTTCAAGACCCGTAAGGAGGCACTGGAGTGGGAACAGAAGTTCCGACTCCAGCAGGCAACCAGTCTGGATATGGATTTTGGTTCATTTTACAGGATTTATGAGGAGGATTTAAAACCTAAACTGAAGCTGAATACCTGGAAGACAAAAGACACCATATTCCGTAACAGAATCTTACCTTATTTCAAGGATAAGAAGATGAATGAGATTAGTCCGGCAGATATTATTAAGTGGCAGAATGCAATTATGAAACTTAGGACACCGGATGGTAAGCCGTTTAAGCCTACTTATCTGAAAACCATTCAGTCGGAGCTTTCGGCACTGTTTAACCATGCCATACGGTTTTACAGTCTGCCGGATAATCCTGTGAAGAAGGCGGGAACCATCGGAAAGGGAAAAGCAGATGAAATGGAATTCTGGACGGAGGAAGAATATCTGAAATTCATAGAACAGGTAAAGGATAAGTCCGTATCCTATTATGCGTTTCAGGTGCTTTACTGGTGCGGACTGAGAAGCGGGGAGCTGCTTGCACTCACCGCCGCAGATATTGATGTGGAGGGTAAGGTGATACACATCAATAAATCCTATCAGAGAATTGACGGGGAAGATGTCATTACGGATCCGAAGACTCCAAAAAGCAGACGGGATGTGGTAATGCCGGATTTCCTTGCAGAGGAAATGAAGGAATATCTTGAAAGTCTTTACGGTTTTACAAGAGATAACCGCATATTTATGATTACCAAATCCTATCTGCACAAGGAAATGACCAGAGGAGCTAAAAAGGCAGGCGTTAAGCGTATTACCATTCACGGATTGAGACATTCCCATATTTCATATCTGATTAACAGAGGCTTCTCAGCGGTTGCCATCGGAAACAGGGTAGGACATGAAAGTCAGAGCATCACGTTTCATTATGCCCATATGTTTCCGACGGAACAGCAGGAGATGGCTGAGGTACTTAACCGTGAATTTTGTGAAAGGACAGGCGGTGTTGAGAAAGGAGATGAAGAGCAATGAGCAATTGCAGAGAGGACGGGTTGTGCCATTGTTCTTATCGGTCACATGAATAAAGGTGTCGGTGCAAAGGCGGCATACAGAGGGATGGGTTCCATAGATTTCTTTGCGGTGGCAAGAAGCGTGCTTCTTGTAGGAAGGATTGAAGGTCAGCCTAATATGAGAGCCATTGTGCAGATTAAGAATAACCTTTCCGCATTCGGGCATCCGAAGGCATTTGAACTGACGGAGGAAGGTTTCCGGTGGATTGGAGATTACGAGATTACTGCGGATGAGGTTCTGGGTGGAATTGCACCAAAAGCAAATAAGCTTGATATGGCAAGGAAGTTTTTGCAGGAGCTTATGGGTTCCAAGGTAATGATTTCCAGCATGGAGATTCTTGAAATGGCAGCACAGGAGGGTATTTCAAAAAGAACTCTTGAAACTGCCAAAAAGGAGCTTGGAATTAAGGCGAAGAGGATTAACAGCAACTGGTATTGGGATTTACACAAGGATGAATAAATCAACATCGCAACATTGCAGGGTGTATGGCTTTGCGCTCTTAAGATTGCAAGGTTGCAAAATTCTAACACTCTGCGATGTTGCGGTCTTGAACCGGAAAGGAAGGATTATTATGACATTATTTGAAGAACTTGGAATTGAATATATGGAGCGTGACGGAGTATTTTATCCTGTTTTATCCGTAGAAGATGAAGCAGATGTGAAAATTTCCGTGGGTAAATACGGGCGCATGTGGATTGCTTTCATGAAAACGGAACATCCGGACAGATACAGAACTCTTGTGAGATTCGGAAAACTGCGGGATAAGGCTGCAGAGATTGATGAGGCGGCATATGAACTGTTGGAACACATTGAGGGCAAATGGCTGAACAGTCATAAGCCGGCTGACAGGAATTCCTTTGTGGAAATGTATCAGCTGCGTATGCAGGCAAGACTGATGGCAGAGGAAACAGTGCTGCATCAGGTGGTTATGCAGTTTCATTAGGCATGACCATGGGCGAAACAAAAGGTGCGTCAAAAGGGAGTCAAAATCAGAAAAGTACTCCAAAAAGTGGCGTCAGAATCAAAAAGGTGTGCCATATTTGACACACCTGCATGACGAGCAATTTTATGGGTGTGTCACTTTTTGACGCACCTTTTGGAAAAGTGCGCCACTTTTTGACACACTTTTCGTAAAATGACGCCACTTTTGGCGCACCTGTAAGCTGAGTAAAGTATATAATATAACCCTCGGAGAGCCCCCGTTGTTTTGGCTTGCCAAAACTGCTAGGGGGTTATCATCTTTGACGTAACAAAGATGATAACAGCGTCTCCGAAAGAATTAATTACGGATAAAGGAGAAGACGGATGGGAACTGCATCATATACGGCACATGTCAGTAATGATAAAAGTGCCATAACAACCAAAGCAAAATTAAAGTCAGTCGCCAACCATAATCTCAGAAAATACCGTTCAACTGATTATAGCAGAGACAACATAGTTTTGCTATACGGAACTGAAAATTTGTATAAGGACGTGCAGGAGGTTTATCACAGAGAATTTGACGAAGCACTAAAGATATACAATGAAAAACAGAAGCGGGCAGACAGACGGATAGATGACTATTTTGACCATGTATCCGGGCTTAATCAGGATATGGCGGTGGAGATTATTTTTCAGTGCGGCAATATGGGATTTTGGAAGGAACACGCCGGTAAAGAAGACAAGATGTATTATGTTTACAATTACACATTAAAGAATCTGATGAAGCTTTTGCCCGGATTCAAGGTGGCAAATGCGGTCATTCATTTTGATGAAGCCAGTCCGCACATGCATGTAGTCGGCGTGCCTGTTCACGAAGGTTACAGGAAGGGGCTTTCCAAACGGGTAGCCAAAAGAAATGTTTTTACGAAGGAGGTTTTGTCAGGTGTTCTTCAGGGGAAGCTTCGTGACATTGCGGAGGAATGCTTTTATTTTCATCTGAGAGAGCGGTTTGAGGAAAAGCAGGAAGGCAGAAATCAGGATTTGACGGTTCTGGAGTATAAGGTGGCACAGGAAACTAAGAAACTGGATTTTCTTTCTACAAGAGTTAATGACAAAAAACAGTTGCTTGATGGAATAAGCAGGCTGACGGAGTACAGTAAGGAAGTGCTTGATGAAGTTGGGAAAGAATTGGAAGAAAAGCAGCAGGAGGTTGAGGAAACCAGCAAGGTCTTAGAACAGGTAAAAGGATTTGTGGGGATGTTCAAGCTGTTTGCACCTACCATAGAGGAATATGGAATTGCAGTGGAAAAAGATGGTCGTATTTATGCCGGAAACAGCTTTAGAGGTATATTATCTGAGCTTGGAAAGTTACTTGAACGATTCAAAGAACTGATAAAGGAGGGCTTATGCTGGTTTCCCAAGCTGATGAGATGGAAGACTTCTGTAGGAGAGGTAGCACCTATATTCAAGGACACAGACAACGGCTACAGCTACTCGGTATGTGGTTATGTAAATGTGGATACTATGGAGCAGTATTCCAAGGAGGCTATACAGCAAGAAATCCGGGCAGATAAAAGAGTGGGTACTGTGTACACCTTAGAAGCAAATATTGAAGCTATGGAAAGAGATTTGGCTGAGATAATGAGGTGGAATGGGGAGCAGAAAAGACTGTGGCAGGAGTATGAGGAGTGGAAGAAAAAGAGATAGATGCAGGGGTGAAATACTATGTGGTGAAAGATGATTTTTAGAGAATATTTACGAATCTACAACAAGCTGTTGAGAATTCACGAATGAATTAGTAGCAAATAAGAGATTTTGGGTGAATGATAGGAGGTGATGCCAAATATTCAATATAAGTTTGAAAAAATTAGCATTTCCTTTCTTGATTGGCTTTTACTGTTGCTGTGTGGTATAATGATGTCATAATTTTTGAGGAGCAGGTGGCATTATGAAAACAATATGATTCGCAGAATTCTACCTATAAGGAGGAAGATTATGCTTTTTCAAAGCTTAAGGAAAGATATAAGAAGTGGACCGGAAACAGTTTCGACGATAAAGATTAGATTTCTTTTGGACTGGTAAATGAACAGGGGAACTTGACCAATGCAGGAGCGTTACTTGCCGATGAAAGTCCTATTCGTTGTTCAAGGCTGTTTTGTACAAGATGGAATGGATTGAATAAAAGTGGTGGTGCAGTCGATGCATTAGATGATGCTGAGTATTCGGGCAGTGTTATTTCACTGATTGAAAATGGGGAAGCCTTTATCAAACGTAATTGCAAAATGAAATGGCGTAAAACAGCAAATTCAAGAGAAGAAATGCCAGAGTATGTAGAGCGAAGCTATCATGAAGCGCTCGTAAATGCTTTAGCACATCGTGATTATCTGGTAAATGGGAGTGAAGTTCATATTGACATATACGATGACAGAATGGAAATCTATTCTCCGGGAGGAATGCCGGATGGGTCCATGATTCAGGACAGAGATCCGCTTATGGTACCTTCAACCAGAAGAAATCCGGTTCTTGCTGATGTGTTTAACAGGCTTGGATATATGGAACGTAAAGGTAGTGGATTTGGAAAGATTATTAGTGGATATGAATTTCAAATTAATTATGATGAGAGTAAAAGACCATCATTTCGCTCGGACAGATATCAGTTTACTGTAGTAATGCCGAATCTGAACTATGATGTTTCTCACGATTTTGAAGAAAATGAGACAATGTCCGAATCAATGTCCGAATCAATGTCCAAATTGGAAAGAACAAGAATGCAGATTATTTTGCACTATCTCGATACAAATAAAGAAATAAATAGCTCTATTGCAGCAAAATTATTGAAAGTGGAAATAAAGACGGCAAGTCGACTGCTATTGAAGGCAGAAAAATTGGATATTCTTAATAGTTATGGAAAAACAAAGAATAAAGTATATTTTAGAGAATAGTGCAAGGCAATGGTGTGAAAGACATAAGATTGATATTGTTGAATAAAAGAAAGGGGCTGCTATGATACCCACAGAAGATATTATACCGATAGTGAAAAACACAATTGCTGCATCAATTAAATGTAACACCCATCGGGGATACATTGGTTGGAGCAGCTGTGATAATATTTGTATGGATATGCATGACTGCCTTGATATGTGTGCTGAGACCTTAGAAAAGCGTGGCTATATGGTTGCACTTGAGGCGGCTACATACATTTTGGTATCTGGCGTTAAGTTAGCATCTCATGCGGATAGTAGTTCGGGAATGCTTACAGATGTTATCATGTGTACATACGAACTGATAGATAAATGCACAAAAGAAATCGAAAAAAAGGACCAACAAATGCGGGATCAAGCACTTGCATTAATTATAAAAGAGGCGAAAAAGAGTGTGTTTGACGGTTGGACTGACTGGCGTTATGACCTACTGAAAAGTGGGATTTGCCTGTGTGATGAAAAGAGTGCAAAGAAACTTGAAAAGGTTTTGGATAACCTGTTGGAAATTTCACAGGAGGATTATTTCCCAGAATACACGAAAAAAGAAGATTTGATTGTAAGATATCTTTTACATAGACATTTATATGGCAAAAAGAATATGCAGAAGGAACTATATCAGAATATTTCGATAAATGAACTCCGCATTATAGCTATTAAGGATGCTATGGAAGAGAAGAATTATGATGAAGCAGAGAAGCTTTGCTTAGAGAAAGCAAATGCTGAAAATACATGGCATTATCGTAGTGGTGATTCAGAAGATTGGAATAACATGCTATATGATATATACAAGACAGCAAACAACACGGAAAAGCAAATCGCACAAGCAAAAAAGCTGCTATTAATGGGAAATGAGAAGTTCTGGGAGGTTTTGAAACAGATTTATAAAGAGTGTGGTGCATGGAATGAGAATTACGAGAGCTTATTGGATGAATTAAAGGATAGCAAGCGAACTGTTTGCTATCGCAGTGTTCTTATTTCTGAAAATGAAAAGAAGAGATTGCTTGAAGATGTAATGGAGAATCCGTATGATTTGTTTTATTATGGGAAGTATTTGATAAAGGAATATCCAGAGCAAGTATATGAGTTGTGTTATAAGGAAATAAGTGAGAGTTGTGCTCAGGCAAAGGATAGACGAGAATATAAGAAGATAACGAAGAATATTGCACAGCTTATAAAATGGAAGGGTAATGATACTGCTAAGTCTTTAATTGAGGAATTGAAGCAGAGGTATCCAAGAAAACCAGCATTGTTGGATGAATTGGAGAAGGTGGAGAAGAAACTTTAGGAGGAAAATGATGTTCTTATTTTGTAATGAGGATAAAAAGAAAAAAGAGAGACTAAATAGCGTGTTGAAGACAACACATAAGCTCATCAAAAAAAATGATATTAAGGATGTGAGAAAAAATCCTGTTTATTCACTTATAAGAGCAATGTCAAATTATCATTTATATGATATAGTACGTGAATTGTATGAGGATGAAGAAGTTACAGATGTTCAAAGTATATACAAAGATATAGGAGAGTATTTAATTAATAGCGATAAACTTAACAATAGTAAGAGTTTTGAATTAGGAGAGAGCAATATTAATATAGATTTATCAAAAGATGCAATATTGGTATGTGCGTGGAATAAAGAACGATTTGTTAATGCATTATTAAATATAGGGCAAAATGTAGGTAATTTATTTGAATATGACAAAATAAATCATATGGCCACATATATTTATCCTATAGGTTTAACAATTGTTTATAATGGAAATCATTCCACTTTGTCGGGCATTTTAAAGGGAGAAGGAACGATACAAGCAAATCAGACATATGATCTTGTACCAACATATGATTATATGTATTTTGATGGTATTTATTTTAGAAATAAAATGAATGATGAAAAATTATATAAGGTAGCGAGATTTGAAATTGGTGCGTTATATGAAATTGGCAGAATATTAGCAGAAAATGGAATAAGATAAACTTCAATAATCATTTGGGCTAAGGTTAAAGAAGTTTATCTTAATATAAGCAGAGCGGAACTAATAATTGAACCAATTCATAGCATCCACATAATTCTGCAATCCGTTTTCTTTCAATGCGAATTTGGCATAAAGCATACATAATGGGAGAACATCGAAAATAATTAGTAGAAAAAGCTCAAAAAGTGAGAATTATGCTAATTTCACTTTTTACATTTTCCATCACAGAGTATAATGGTATAAATTTCAGAGATTAACTGGGCATGAGTGTTTTACCATTTACGATACAACAGATAGATTCAGCATAGCTCCTAAAGTACTGGTTCTCGGCTTTTCTCCACCTTCTTCATATGTCTCACATATACGATAAACAGTGCACATCCGGTAAATATCCACGAAGCCACATATACATTCATCAGCCATTCAAATGTTGGCAGCAGGCGGAAGACCGTGCCGAGCCAGATCAGACGGAAGACAACCGTTCCTAAGATGGTGAAGATGGCTGGCTCCAGAGATTTGCCCATGCCACGAAGGGCGGCACTTTCAACCTCATAAGTAGTGGTCAGACCTTCCAGTGAGCAGACATGATACATACGAATCAGAGCGTAGGCAGCGACCGCTGAGCTTTTGGTGTAGATTCCAACGAAAAAGTCACTCCATACGATGAAGATAACTGCGAGAATCTCAGTAAAGACAATGCCAAACAGCATATTTAACCAGAATACCTTTTTGCAGCGTTTGATGTTCCCTGCACCGTAGTTCTGGCTGGTGAAAGTGACAGTTGCCTGTGCAAACGCATTTGCAATGTCGTAGGTAAAATATTCAAAGTTAAGCGCAAGAGAAGAACCTGCGATCGCAAATTTGCCAAATGAATTAATACCACTCTGGATAAAAACATTCGAGATCGAGAAAATAGTCCCCTGAATACCGGATGGAATACCGATCTGAAGGATCTTGCGCAGATACGGGCGGACGATCTTCATTCGATTGAACCGGAATGCAAATTCATCATCCCTGCGGTAAAGGTAGACTATGACCATAACAGCACTGATAATATTAGAGATTACAGTGGAAATGGCAACGCCGGCAACACCCAGATGAAAGCAGATGACAAGGATCAGGTTCAGGATGACATTTACGATACCGGAGATGATGAGGTAGAACATCGGTCGTCTGGTATCGCCGAAGCTTCGCAGAATGGCAGATCCGAAATTATAAACGGTCATAAATGGAATACTTAAAAAATAAATGCGGATATATAACAACGCTTCTGCAAGAACACCGGACGGAGTACCGGATAATTCCAGAATGATCCGGGCAGAGACAAAGCCCAGAGCCATAAGTCCAAGACCGAGAATCATGCCAAATGTCAGGATCGTATGTACCATATCATTAATCTTGTCACGCTGTTTCTGACCGATCAGATTGGCAAGGACAGCATTTGGGCCAACAGCCAGACCTACGATCAGGTTTACAAAGATACCGACCAGAGCCACACAGCTTCCGACTGCGGCGAGAGCATTATCCCCGGCAAATCTGCCGACAACAGCCACATCTGCAGAGTTGAATAATTGCTGCAAAATGCTGCTGAATGCAAGCGGTAATGAAAAAAGGATCAACTTGCCGACTAATCCACCATTTAACATATCCATTTCTTTTGACTTTGCCATTTTCATATCTGTAATCCTTCAATAATTTTCTACACATTTTTTATTCATTTAGAAGCAGAATCTATTTAAACACCATCGACAAATATCGTCAAGACGGATATGATAAAAAATATAAATTTTTCTGTAACGTTTTTAGAGGAGCGTTGTCATATAAGTGATGGGAGGTGAATAAGCAATTGGTACCAATAGAAGAAATCTACAATAACTATTACACAGACCTGTATCGGTATGCCCTCGCGTTAAGTAAAAATGCACATATAGCGGAAGATATTACGCAAGAGACATTTATGAATGCTATAAAGGCAGTAGACCGATTCAAGGGTGACTGCGATATTCGCGTATGGTTGTGCCAGATTGCAAAGAATACTTATTTTACTTATGTGAAAAAACAGAAACGGGAAACGGCTGAACCGGATGAGACACTGACAGAACAGGCTTCGGATCATGATTTTGTCAAAGACACCGTGGACAGAGAGCAGGCGATGAAGATTCATCAATTGGTTCATAATCTGAGTGAGCCATATAAGGAAGTATTCAATCTGAGAGTATTTGGCGAACTGCCATTTCGGGAAATTGCAGTAATATTTGGAAAAACAGAGAGCTGGGCGCGGGTGACATATCATCGTGCAAGGCTGTTGATCATGAATGAAATGGAGGAATTATCTTGAAAAAAGAATGTGAAATGATAAATGATCTGCTTCCTTTATATATAGATGGGGTTTGCAGCGAAGAAAGTAAGAGATTAGTAGAAGAACATATGAAGACCTGCGATGCCTGCAGAAAGACTGCGGAGCAGATGAAGTCAGACCTTGTCCTGCCGATGAAGGACAGTGCGGATGTAAAAGGATTCCGCAAATTCATAAACAAAAAGGTCTGGATAAGGGCTTTGATCATTATCGTGATATTTGCTGTTTTGTGGATAGCCGGTAACTGGGCGGTTACTTCACACTGGTCGGAGGTGTGGCCGGAGATTGGTGCGGAGGGTATTCAGGAAAATGTGGAAGTAGTCGAGATGGATGGAGCGTTATATCTGCATCAGTCTGATCTCTTAGGCGGTGGACAGATCGTGACGATCAGCACAGGAGAGGAACTGGAAAATGGAATTGTAAGATTTTATCTTGGTGAACAGGGACTGACTTCCCTTGATCCAACCAGTCAGAGCAGATCATGGCAGCTTACAGAAAGCTATCATGCACTTGGTGGACATCGCGAAGGTGCCACTATAACATCAGTATTTGCATCTGGTGATGAGGAAGCGGCAGAGGACTTACCGGTGATCCGGAAGGTAGTTTACTGCCATAAAGATGGAACGGAAGTGGCTGTTTTATGGGAAGAAGGACAGGAGCCTAAGGTTTTAAAGGCACAGAAATAATACTATATTTGACGAAAGTCAGCATAGAAAGCGGTCTTTGGGAATACGTTTATTCTACAGACCGCTTTTTGCTTTGTAGAAATACAACATTAAATATTATTAATGTGATATTAATGTTAGATTTAACATTTTTTGCGGATGCTGTGTTATACTGGAGCAGGTCTTGGCAAAGACATGGTAAAGAAACAGTAAAAAAGATTTATCTATAGAGCAGTGATACTGGAAATGAGGGATTATGGAGAGTAAGAAAAAATGGATATTTAATATAATATTTTTGCTTCTGATCTTTGCAGCAACCCTTTATGGTGTGTTTCACGGCAAGGATATGGGGCAGATCGTCGAAATAATTAAAACTGTGAATCCGTTTTGGTTGATTCCCGGCGTTATCTGTGTAATAATCTTTATATGGGGAGAATCTATTATTATTCATTATCTGATGCATTCACTTGGAATAAAGGTAAAGAAATGGACATGTTTTTTATTTTCGTCTGTTGGCTTTTTCTTTTGTTGTATTACTCCGTCTGCATCGGGCGGTCAGCCGGCACAGGTTTACTATATGAAGAAAGAGGATATTCCGATTCCGATATCAACGATGGTGTTGTTGATCATAACGATCATTTATAAATTGGTACTGGTTCTGATCGGAGCTGCAATGGTTCTTTTTGGACAGGGATTTATCCATCAATATCTGTCGGATGTGACATTCTGGTTTTATCTCGGAATGGGATTAAATGTAGTGTGTGTGGCGGTTATGATTGTATTTGCATTTCATCCGAATCTTGCGAAGTCAATTATGATCAAAGGGCATATTTTGTTAGAAAGAATCCATATATTAAAACATAGAAAATCAAGAGCAAAAAAGCTGGTTCAGTCGATGGATCAGTACTGGGGAGCTGCTGTTTATCTGCAGAAAAATAAAAAGGTACTGATCGTTGTATTCCTGATCACGACGGTACAGCGGTTTGCATTATTTGCAGCAACCTGGTTTGTATATCTTGCATTTGGATTGAAGGGTACGTCGGCGTTTACCGTGATACTTCTTCAGGGCTCAATCGCGGTTGCAGTTGATATGCTTCCACTTCCGGGTGGAATGGGAATCAGCGAGAAGATATTCCTTGATATCTTCCTTCCGGTATTTGGAAGTACGCTGCTCCTGCCGGGCATGGTATTGTCCCGTGGACTTGGCTATTATACAGAATTGATCCTTAGTGCGGTACTTACGATTGTTGCGAATTTTACTATTGGAAGAAAAAAGAAAAGTGTGGTAGAGAAATGTTAGGTGTTTATGATTATACAGTAATTCTTACATATATCAGCCTGATGGTGTCCATCGGTGGTATGTTATTTTCATTAAATGGTGACTGCCGAACGGCACTTGTATGTCTGGCGATTTCCGGTCTGTGTGATATGTTTGACGGTAAAGTAGCACGGACAAAGAAAGATCGTACAGAGGTTGAAAAGCGATTTGGAATCCAGATTGATTCGCTGGCAGATATTGTCTGCTTCGGAGTTTCGCCGGCAATCCTTTGCTACAGCATGGGAATGCGTGGCTTAACGGGAATTGCGATTCTGTTATTCTATGTGCTGGCAGGGCTGATCCGTCTGGCATGGTTCAATGTTTCTGAAGAAGGCAGACAGGATGAGACGGATGAGAAACGCAAATATTATCAGGGACTTCCAATCACATCTATGGCGGTGCTTCTGCCGCTTCTGGCAGTATTTAAGCCGATGCTTGGCAGACGCGAATTTATGCTCAGTCTTCATGCGCTGGTACTGTTAGTAGGACTGTTATTTATTACAAATTTCAAATTCCGTAAACCAAAGAACCGCACGCTTGCAATCATTGTTGGCATTGTGACATTGGCTGTACTTCGGATGCTTCATATATGGTAGGAGAAGGATTGGAGAGAAGAAAATGTGTATCGTGTATATAGATCGAAAAGGACATAAACGACAGGGTGAGACCGGTCAGGATCGCCTGCTTGCATTTATCTACGGACATGCTGTGACAAGATGTCTGATCCGTCCTTTTCTGTCACCGATAGTGTCCCGCATAGGCGGGGCATTTTTGGATACACGGATTTCCGGATTTTTTGTTCCTGGCTTTGTAAAGAAAAATGGTATCGATCTGTCTTTATATGAGAAACAGACATTTGATTCCTATAATGATTTCTTCACCAGAAAGATCAAGGCAGAAGAACGACCGGTTACCCCGGATACAAATACGCTGGTCAGTCCAAGTGATGGCAAGGTCAGTGTGTATAAAATTCATGAAAATGGACATTTCCGCATTAAACATACCGAATATACATTGGAACAGCTATTGCAGGATAAGAAGCTGGCTGAGCGGTATCTGGACGGACATATCTATGTGATCCGATTGACGGTAGATGATTATCACAGGTATTGTTATGCGGCAGATGGCAGAAAGTCCGGACAGCGGAAGATCGCAGGAATCCTGCATACGGTGAATCCGGTTGCAAATGATGTCTGCCCGATCTACAAGATGAATTCCAGAGAGTATTGTCTGATAAAGACAGAGCAGTTTGGAACGCTTCTTCAGATGGAAGTCGGGGCTTTGATGGTTGGAAAGATCAGTAACGATCAGCAAGGTTCGGGATGTGTTCATAAAGGTGCTGAAAAAGGACGATTTGAATTTGGAGGTTCAACGATCATTCTGCTGACACAGAAGGATGTCGTGCTGCCGGATCAGGATTTATTAGAAAATACCAGAGCAGGGATGGAAACATTGGTGAAAATGGGAGAGCAGATCGGAAGATCAGCAAACCGTTCGGATGTATAATTGGAGATACAGATATAAATAGAAAGAATTGTCAGGTGATAATAAATGAAACCAAGATCAGAAGCAGGTAAAAACTTATATCAGATGATGCTTGACCGGGGATACCCGGCGGAATTCTGCGAGGCTATAACACAGAATCTGAATACAGATTTTACAGCCGGTCGCATGATCGGCTATTTGTCACATTATCAGACTCTTCCAATGGAGGAGGTAGTAGATGAGATGCTCGCGATCCTCACAGACCGCAACCGTATTATGCAGAAAAAAGAACTGGAGCGGAACAATGCCAGGTGGAATGAGTACCTGGCGAATGGCATTTCCTCTGATGAGGAGTAATGCAGAGATTCAGATATATCTATTTACAACAATACCCCTATTGAATAACACACTACGATTTCTGTTCGGGGCACATGCCTGATCCGTAAATGCTCCTGTGCAAACTCGCCCTTTGGGCTCAAACATGCACCCGCATTTACTGGCAATGTGCATTCTCACAACGAAATCTCGTTCATGTTATGTCAATAGGGGTATTATTATAAATATAAAATATCTGAATCTCTTGTTTTTTGTAACAGTATGTATATATCAAAGCGCGTGCCCGTCATTTGATATATACAGGCTATAACAAAAAAGCGAGAGATTATAGGTTTTAGCCGATTCCGCCTAATACGATTCCAAGTATTAAAACCAGAATGCAGATCGGGCAGTAGACATATTTACAGATTGGCAGGAATTTGTCGGTGAACTTCTTTTCACGTCCAAGGTTTACCTGCTCCTCTACATATTTCTTACCGCATACCCAGAAGAACATAATTCCGGCAAGTCCTGCACCAAGTGGGCAGATATAGATGGACAGAACATCCATCCAGCCGGATACGATTCCCTGAATACAGATGGATACGATTACGCCGATTCCGGCGATCACACCACAGGATAACTTACGATTTAATCCGAGCTTTTCCTGAATCGTTGCAATCGGAGCTTCGTACAGATTGATCAGTGAGGACAAGCCCGCAAAGAATACTGCAACGAAGAAGATCATGGCGATGATATGTCCGCCCGGCATGGATTTGAACAGGGCAGGCAGATAGATGAACATAAGTCCCGGACCTCCCTGATCTAATTGAGCACCGGTCGTTGCCATAACCGGGATAATAACGAGAGCGGCAAGTAATGCAGCGATCGTATCAAATAAAGCAACCTGTCCTGCAGCTTCCGGTATATTTTCTTCATCCGGCAGATAAGAACCATAGATCAGTGTTCCATTTCCTGCAACGGACAGAGAGAAGAATGCCTGACCAAGTGCATAGATCCATGTTTTTGGACTGGCAAGGACTTTAGGTTCGATGCGGAAGATATATTTATATCCTTCAGCAGCGCCCCGCTGGCAGGCGGTATAGATCGCAAGGATGATAAACAGGATAAAGAACAGAGGCATCAGTATCTTATTTGCCTTTTCGATTCCATTTCCTATACCAAACATAAGAATGATGATGCCGATAGCAAGTGCAATGATCTGCCACAGGTTATTACCGAATGCAGAAGCAGTTGAGCCAAATGCTGCACCAAAAGAATCTATATTTTCCGGTGCAAGTGTTGAACCGGTAAAAGCACCGATCATATATTTTAAGATCCAGCCCATAACGACCGTATATCCGATCGCCATGGCAAGTGCGCCAAGTACCGGTATAAAGCCAAGAATTTCACCAAGCTTTCGTTTGCCCTTTGTTCCACAGGCATAGCCGAAAGCATCGACCGGACCGGATTTTGTAGCACGACCAAAACTCATTTCGCCGATCACACCGGTAAAACCGATCAGGATAACGAATATGAAGTAAGGGATCAGATAAGAGCCTCCGCCATAGAGAGATACTCTGGTTGGAAACATCCAGATATTACCCATGCCGACCGCTGAGCCGATACAGGCGAGGACAAATCCCCATTTGTTGTTAAATGATTCTCGCTTTTTCATCTTTTGATAACTCCTTCAAACAAATTACATGCCCATATACTATACAGGAAAATATGGAATTACGCCAGCAAACTTTTAAAACTTTTAGCAATGCAGCAGAAAATTGTTATATAAAATTTGGATTCTTGTAAAGCAATTGCTTTAAAGGCTGTGGGTTGAGAATTAATGTACATTCTGTGCGTATGTTTTTATTGTCATATTACCGCAGAATTTATATAATAAAAAGAAATGAGAAAATTTTCTGGGATGCACGAATTATCCCAAATGCAGATATACGAAACAGATGAACTGACAGGAGGAAATACATGAAGATAAGAGATATTATAGGGCAGGAGAAAGCAACATTGTCATTCGAGGTTTTCCCACCAAAGAAAGATACAGATTTTGCAAGCGTGGAGGCTGCGGCACTTGGAATTGCTGCATTGCAGCCGAGTTATATGAGTGTTACATATGGAGCCGGCGGAAGCACGAAAGGACATACAATTAAGCTTGCAAATGAGATTCAGGAAAAGTACGGCGTTCCGACGATCGCGCATCTGACCTGTGTATGCGCCAATAAAGACAGCATCCAGACGGCACTTTCTGAAATGAAAAATGCAGGGATTGAAAATATCCTGGCGCTTCGTGGGGATATCCCAAAGAATTATGATGGACAGGTATTTACCGATTTTGTTCATGCATCGGAGCTTGTGAAGTTAATAAAAGAGAGCGGAGATTTTTGTGTGGGCGGAGCCTGTTATCCGGAAGTACATCCTGATTCTGCAAACAGGCAGGAGGATATTGCAAACCTGAAAAAGAAAGTGGAAGCGGGATGTGAATATCTCACGACACAGATGTTTTTTGATAATAATATTTTCTTTAATTTTATGTATCGTATCAGAGAAGCCGGGATCACCGTGCCTGTGATTCCGGGAATCATGCCGATCACGAAGCGGGTTCAGGTGAAAAATGCAGTCAAATTATCCGGTTGCAATGTGCCGGAACGTTTCAAGAATATTGTTGACCGGTTTGGAGATACCGAAGCTGCGATGAGACAGGCAGGTATTGCTTATGCAACCGACCAGATCATAGATCTTCTGGCAAATGGTGTAAAGCATATTCATGTATATTCCATGAACAAGCCGGAAGTGGCAGCGGGAATTCAGGCAAATCTGTCTGATATTTTGCTGATCTGACAGATGTACGATTTTTTGTGCATATAAAACTGTAATATAAAGCCATAAACGGGTTGATTGTATAAAAAATACAGAAAATCCAGAGAAAATCGGAACTTTATAGAACAGAACAAATGTACAGGAGGTCGGCATTATGATAAAAGGATATTTTGTAACGGAAGGTTATATGGGATATGTAGATGGAAGATATCAGCTTTTTGCGGATGAAACAGATTATATTGAATACATGGAAGAATAGAATCTGGAAGCGTCATTCTTGCAGAGACATTTCTGTATAATCAGCTACTCACTATACATAACTCGCTGTGGTTTCTATTCCATGCACATGCCTGATTCGTAAATGCTCCTGTGCAACTCGCCCTTTGGGGCTCAAACAAGCACCCGCATTTACTGGCAATGTGCATGTCATAACGAAATCCTCGCTGATGTTATATTATAGTGAATAGCTGATTATACAGAAATACTTTTGCAAGAATGCCGCTTTTTATAATTCTTTCATAATTGAACCATTGTTTTATGTGTATGCTAATAGTAACATGTGTATTAACAGTAGTATATGAGATAATATGAATGTAATTATGAGATAATACGAATGTAATTAGGAAAAGAAATTTGGAACTCAGTGAATATGAGAGTATAAATTCAAATGAACAGGAAAGGATGACGGTTATAGATGTGTACAGCAGCAACGTATAAAACGAAGGATTTTTATTTTGGCAGGACGTTAGATTATGAATTTTCTTATGGGGATGAGGTTACGGTGACACCGAGAAAGTTTCCATTTGAGTTTCGTCATATGGGGAAGCGGGATTCCCATTATGCGATCATTGGTATGGCGCATGTAGCAGGTGGGTATCCGCTTTATTATGATGCAATCAATGAAAACGGTGTCGGTATGGCGGGACTTAATTTTGTTGGAAATGCAGTTTATCAGGCTGTAGAGGCTGGCAGGGACAATGTTGCGCAGTTTGAATTTATCCCCTGGGTACTTGGACAGTGTGCGGATCTGGACGAGGTACGGGCATTGCTTGACCGGATGAATCTGGTCGGAACACCTTTCAGTGAACAGCTTCCATCGGTACAGTTACACTGGATCATTGCAGATCGGAATGCAGCGATCACGGTTGAATGTATGGCGGATGGAATGCATATACATGAGAATCCGGTCGGAGTTCTCACGAACAATCCACCATTTGAAACACAGATGTTTTTATTGAATAATTATCAGGACTTGTCTCCGAAGCAACCGGAAAATACTTTTTCGGAGCAGCTACAGTTACAGTCTTACAGCAGAGGCATGGGCGCACTTGGTTTGCCGGGAGATCTGTCGTCAGCATCACGATTTGCAAAGGTCGCATTTACAAAAATGAATTCGAAATCCGGTGACAGCGAGGCGGAGAGTATCAGCCAGTTCTTCCATATTCTTGGATCGGTCGATCAGCAGCGTGGATGCTGTGAAGTGGCAGATGGCAAATATGAGATCACGCTCTATACCTCCTGCTGTAATGCAGATAAAGGAATCTATTATTATACAACATATGAAAACCATCAGATCACAGGTGTAGATATGCGCCATTGTGATCTGGATGGTTCAGAGCTTTTCAGATATCCATTGGTTCAGGGAGAACAGATCCACTGGATGAATTAAGCATATTTTTTCCGTTCTATTATATAGAGAAGAAGTCCGGCAAATAGCAGGAGACCGCCTGCAATCTGATAAATGACAGTCAGGTGATTGGTTGTTCCATAGATATCCAGAGCACCTTTTACCAGACTGCCGACGGTCAGGGCGGCGATACCGGAATGATAGAAATTCGCAGCCCATTTTCCGGGCAGATGCCATTTGCACAGAGACAAAAGCAGAAATGTGACACAGCCCGGAACAAGTGGTATCAAAAAGGCGTACATCATATAAGGGGAGCGCACATCATGACTGAAAAGTTCGTAGATGATTCCAAAGATCAGACAGAAGACTGCGATCCCAAGATAGATGTAACCGGTTCCTGCGGTCTGCCGTCTGGATGCCTCGATTTCTTTCTTGAATGAATTTGTTTCCAATGTTGTTTCTTTAATATTCGATGTATACAATATCACTCACACTCCTTTCTTTTATGCTTTTTCCGGATGTGGTTGGCTGGTTTATGACCTCGCCGTTTAAATATATGGTAGAGGAGCCACCGCCGTCCAGATTGTAAGCAGTTGTTACACCAAGTGACTGCATGAATTCTGCCAGTTCATATAGTGACAGACCTTCGCTTTCACTGGTTCTTCCATCTGATACAACAAAGAGATAATGACCATCCTCCGTTATACCAAGTGCAGTCCGGGGATTGCTCGCCATAGCTTTACCGACTTCCTCGGATTCGGATACGGCGACCGTTCCATTTGTGACGAGAGCAGGACCAAAAGACAGAACCTGCCATGCTCCGGCGGCCAACAATTCGGAAGCGGTTGTATCATTTTCATTTATGATGGCAAAAGAGCCATCCTGATATCGGAATGTGTTCTTTCGGACAGGTAAGCAGTACATTCATTTCATATTCGTAGCGGTTGCCGGGAATTGCAGCAAACTTTGGAAGCAGGCTGCAGGTAAATGACCGCAGTCCGGTCTGGGTATCATGGACACAGACACTGGAAGCCAGACGGTAAACCCATCTGGTGACAGTATTTCCAAATTGGCTGCGAAGTGGAACATGTTCAGACAGCTCACGGCTTCCAAGAATCAGGGAATCCGGGTGCAGGCGGGCTTCGTTGCAGACCTCCAGAGCATCGGATATTGTATGCTGGCCGTCGGCATCTAAAGTAACGATGATATCATCCGGTTCACAGATGTTCTTAATGTATTCAAATCCTGTCTTTAGTGCAGCCCCTTTTCCAAGGTTTTCCGAATGGTGCAGTACGGCGGCAAAGTATTCAGCCTGATTAAAATAAGGCTGACAGTCAGAACTGCTTCCATCATTAACAACGATGACATGGAAGCCCGCGGCAACAGCATCTTCCACCAATTCCGGTAACCGGCTGTCAGGTTCAAATGCAGGAATAAGCGCATAATAGGTTGGATTCATGGCAAAGCTCCTTTCTATATAGAAGAACCAGGCTTGATAAAGTAATTTGGTGAGTTAAGCCTGAATATCTTTAATATTTTTCCACTTGTTATTTCTTATCATGTTATGAAGTATAAAAGCAGAGCCTTAAATGAACTTAAAAGAGTTGAAGCAATCCTGTGACATTTTTCCGAGCATCTCCTCCACTGATATGACCTTGTGAGGATTTCGTTATGAAATGCATATTGGCAATTCTGAATCGAGTAAGCTACACTAACCTCAGACTTCGCGCTAACGCTCGTCTTCACTAAGTGCTCCGCTCAGCCGGAAG
Organism: Lachnospiraceae bacterium UBA6403; assembly: GCA_002437435.1. Taxonomy (GTDB): domain Bacteria; phylum Bacillota; class Clostridia; order Lachnospirales; family Lachnospiraceae; genus Coprococcus. The sequence continues at coordinate 20,924 of DJPV01000075.1, forward strand.
CGAGTTGGCACAGGAGTATTTACAAATCAGGCATATGCATTGAATAGAAACCACAACAAGACATATCAATGGGGGAGATGCTCGGAGAAATGTGCAGGGGGCTTTCAAGATATTGCATTGACACACCTATTTGGCAGAATGTAAAATGGTGAGAGGAAAATGTCATAGGGACATTGCGAGGTGAAAACACAGAATGAATTATTATATCAGTGATCTGCATTTCTGCTGTGCCAGCCAGCTTACAGGCAGCGGAAGCGGATATGATGAAAGAGAATATAAGACACTGGAAGAAATGCATACCGATATGCTTGCCAGATGGAACCGTAAGGTGACAAATGGTGATACGGTCTATATCCTTGGCGACCTCAGTAAGCGTGGGAAAAATGAAGAATTGATCGCGCTGGTTGCGCAGTTAAAAGGGCATAAGATCCTAGTGCATGGAAACCATGATGATTTGTCAGACTACAGGCTTCGGCAGTTATTTGAGGAGGTCTGTAATTACAAAGAGATTACAGACAGCATTCGGGGGAATGCATATAAGCTGGTGCTTTGCCATTATCCGATCCTGTTCTGGAATGGTCAGCACAGAGGGAATATCCTGTTGTATGGTCACACACACCGATCCACGGAGGATGTGTTTTTTCAGGACTGCATAAAGATGTTGAATGAACGCAAGGATCTCCATGAGGAAGAGCAGGATTTTCTGGCAATCAATGTCGGCTGTATGCAGCCTTATATGAATTATGAGCCACAGCCATTAAAGGAACTGTTGGAAGCAAGAGGAATCGAAATCCCGGAGAAAAAGAAAAAAGGAAGGTAATTTCAGATGAAAAGTACATTAATTAAAGACACAACAAAATCAGAACTTATCGCGATCATCAAACAGTGGGAGGAAGAAGAAGGCTGTGAGAATTCCGGTATGGAGCTGATGGAATATTTCAGAGACTATATCGATGGTAAGAAAGAGATCGCAGAAGTAAATGCTGCATTTCGCACAAATTATGTAGTAGAAACACCGGAGACAGAAGAAAAGCCTATGTGTGGCATGGGTGGAAGAAGATTTTAAGTATATAATTATTATATTTGCAAAATGACCAGAACGGTAAAAAATGTCGATCTGGGCATTATAGAAATGAAATACAAAAACGCAACAGAATGGAATGAGTTTATGCAGAATGTATATAAGCAGATCGCGGACAAGCTGATCGCATGGTATCCGGAGCATGCCAGAGATCTTCCATGGAGAAAAGATAAAGAGCCGTATCATGTATGGTTGTCGGAGATCATGCTGCAGCAGACGAGAGTGGAAGCAGTAAAGGAATATTACAGAAGGTTTTTGCAGGAGATTCCGACGATTGAGGCATTGGCAGAGGTAGACGATGACCGCCTGATGAAGCTTTGGGAAGGGCTTGGATATTATAACCGCGCAAGAAATCTGAAAAAGGCAGCAGGAGAAGTTGTGATAGAATGGCAGGGAAAATTTCCTGCAGAATATGATGAGATCCTGAGCCTGCCGGGAATCGGAGAATATACGGCGGGAGCGATCGGGTCGATCTGCTTCGATCTGCCAACACCTGCGGTGGATGGAAATGTCCTGCGGGTATATACCAGAGTAATGGAAAATCCGTCAAACATTGACAAGCAGGCAGTAAAGAAGAAAATCCGGGAGGAACTTCTGCAGGTGTACCAGTATGGACATTGCGACATGCTGACACAGAGTCTGATGGAGGTTGGAGCAACGATCTGTCTGCCAAATGGCGCACCAAAATGTACGGTATGTCCACTGCAGAAATTGTGTAAAGCTCATGAGCATGATTCCTGGCAGCAGTATCCGGTTCGTGAAGCAAAGAAGAAACGTAAAATAGAAGAAAAAGCAGTACTGATGCTGCGGTATGAAGATAAGGTTGCGATCCGGAAGCGGACGGAGAAAGGACTGTTACATGGATTGTGGGAGTTCCCGAATCTGCCCGGAGGCTACAGCACGCAGGACATCCTTTCGTATGTAACATCAAAAAATCTCCATCCAAAAGAAATCTGGATGGAGACGACATATACACATATTTTTTCCCATGTGGAATGGCATATGAAAGCCTACTATATGGAATGTATGGAGCAGCAGATGGATGATCTCCGCTGGGTCACGTTAGAAGAACTGAAGCAGAAGATTGCGATTCCGTCGGCATTTGCGCCGTTTAAAGAGCTGCTATATTCCGGTGTCTGATGACTGGGCGTTGATAAGATCCAGAAGCAGATGTTTCACATGGGTATACTTCTTTTCCGGGATTGGAATTACAAAGCCATCGGACATTGTAAGTTTAAAACGCTCAATGGATGATACAAAATCAGGATTGACCAGATAACTTTGGTGGCATCTCAGGAAATATTCGGGAAACCGTTCTTCCAGAGAAAGCAGACTTTCGGTAATCTCATAACAGGAAGATGTTGTATGAACATTGGAATGCCTGTCGCGGGATTCTATGTATAGGATCTGATTGCGATTCAAAAAAAGCAGAGATTTATCTGCACCCTTAAAAGCCAGACGCTCTGAGCGGGATACACCGGCAAGTGGCATTCCGTGAAATTTCGAATCATAATGTACCGGGTAGATGGTATCCCGGTCATCGTAGCAGATGGCATTTGAAATATGACACAGACGGATCTGAGGAACTCCGTGGTTCATAACCCAGGACAGATGGATGCGCTGCTTTACCCGGTTCATGCTATTATCAGGCCATATAGTATCAACCGTAAAAAACATGATGATCTCAACTACCCGGTTGCTGGTCGTAGCAAGAGGGGTAATGACCAGATCGTGAAGAACAAATTTTAATTCGTGCTGTTCAGACAGGAATGTGTCGGCCAGTACTTTTTTTGTGCGGATCACCTGCTTTTCTGCCGGACCGATCCACAGGATATCCTCATGACAGGCATTTAGAAATGGTGTAATGTTATTGCTGTAATATTGTGTCAATATCTCACCGGAAAGTGAAACAAAATCCTGAATTGTCATCGGATACTCCTTTCGTTTTTTCCTATTTTAATCAGAACAATATAAAAATACAACCCATAAATTGACCAGTGCGTGTATATTTGACTGGATAAGAAATGGTAAAGAGATAAAAATAATTAAGATTATGTACAAATACTATCCGTTTGGCTAGTGTACAAAAAATGGAGCAGAGTGGTATAATCTGACTGTGCTCGATAGGAACTGTGCATTTGGGAATTTAAATATAATGTAATGAACGTGATACCGATATGGGGATATCGGGAACGACCGGCAGATTAGGGACTGCCGGTTTTTTCTTTATATAGCTATAATAAAAAAGAGCCTAATAAAAAAGATATATGAAGGACATGCTGAAATTCTGATTAAATGACAATTAATTCTCAATATAATGAACGCAAAATTATTTGCTTGCAAAGATGCTGATTTTGCGGAATGCATTGAGTGATGAAATCACGATATTATAAAAAGAGAATTGACAAATACCCCTATGGGGTATATATTAAATGCGAAATAAAAATGAACATGAAAGAAGGAATTGATATGATAAAGACAACTTTAAAAATTGATGGAATGATGTGCGGTATGTGCGAAGCCCATATGAATGATGTGATCCGTAAGAACTTCAAAGTAAAAAAAGTAACCTCTTCTGCCAAGAATGGTGAGACGGTGATCATCAGCGAGGACAATATTGATACCGAAGCAGCGAAAAAAGCGATCAAGGATATCGGTTATGAGATGCTTTCCGCAACCAGTGAACCATATGAGAAAAAAGGCTTATTCCATTTTGGTAAATAGATAAAACTTCGCAATCAGGATAAATGTTTACAAGCATTATAACATTAGACAGATATATCCACTCTGAAAATATCAATGCATTTTCTGTTCGATACACATGTCTGATTCACAAATGCTCCTGTGTGAACTCGTCCTTCTGGCTCAGACATACACCCGCATTTGTTGACAATGTGTATCTTATAACGAAAATGCATTGAATATTTTTCAGAGTGGATATTTTTGCCTAATGATTAAATGCATACTTGTAAACAGTTTATTTTGATTGCAAAGTTTTGGATGGAAGGGTTTCATCTAAATTGCAAATTATATATAAAGATAGAATTTTGTCGAAAGAAATAGTATAATCAGGCTAACACTTTGGATAGGAGATATGAAAATGTTAGTATGTGATTATATTGTAAAACAGATTGATGGAGAATATGCGCATCTGCAGAACCTGGATGGTTCCGAAGAAGATAAGCTGGTTGCAAGAGCCCTGCTGCCGAATGGGATCGCAGAGGGAACGAAGCTGCATTATGAACTGTTACAATACGAGATTATACAGTAGGCAGAGTCGGAAACGGAGATTTATATTTGTGGGATTCATAGTGGTGCTAGGACAGATCTGGCGAAGATACGGTAGCACATTTATGGTTGTATAAGGAAAATCCATTGTTGGAATCAGGGTTATGAGGAGAGCATAAGAACATGAACTGGAATCGAAAAGAATTGAGAAAAGGCGCATGGAATACGGTATTTAAACGGGGAACGATGGCGTGGCTTGCACTGGTTGCTGTCTGTTTTATCTTTGCATTTTTAGGTGTTGATGAATTTGCACAATCAACATTTGTAAATGGGATCGATAAGGCGGTTGGACTGGATACTTCGCATGTGGCAGGCAACGTAGAGATCTTAAAGGATTATGCAGTGAATACACCGATAGTAAAAGATGTCCCATTTATACATTCGGACTTTGTGATCGGATTGATTGATGTTGCTTCTAAGAGCCAGACATGGATCATTAAGCTGTTAGGTGCAAATGCTGCTTATCTGGAACGAAATACCGGAGAAGTGATCGTAGCATTGCTGTTATCCGCATTTATTATGATGATCGTGCATTTCTTCGTGCAGAGTGCAGCCATTGTGGGAAAAAACCGGTATGCGATGGAGTGCCGCTACAGTGATAAAGTATCGATCAACCGTATGTTTGCACCGTTCCATTTTAAACATTTGTTGAGATTGGTCTGGACAATGTTCATATAT
>DJPV01000082.1 GCA_002437435.1 Lachnospiraceae bacterium UBA6403
TTAAAGGATGCATGTCCATTAAAAGAAGAGATCGCGGATCGTGGATTTGACATGGTGATCATGCGTGAGCTGACAGGTGGTCTGTATTTTGGAGCAAGAAGTACAGAGGAGATTGATGGTGTGTTAACAGCACATGATAACCTCATATATAATGAGAACGAGATCCGTCGTATTGCGATCAAGGGTTTTGATATCGCAATGAAGAGAAGAAAGAAAGTTACATCTGTAGACAAGGCAAATGTTCTGGATTCTTCCAGATTATGGAGAAAGATCGTAGAAGAAGTAGCAAAGGATTATCCGGAAGTAAGCTATGAGCATATGTTAGTTGATAACTGTGCAATGCAGCTTGTAAAGAACCCTGCACAGTTTGATGTCGTATTAACAGAGAACATGTTCGGTGATATCCTTTCCGATGAGGCATCAATGATCACAGGTTCGATCGGTATGCTTCCATCTGCATCCTTAAATGAGACAAAGTTTGGTATGTATGAGCCAAGCGGTGGATCAGCACCGGATATAGCAGGACAGAACAAGGCAAATCCTATCGCAACGATCCTGTCAGCAGCTATGATGCTTCGTTTCACATTTGATCTGGATAAGGAAGCAGATGCAGTAGAGCAGGCTGTAAAACAGGTACTGGTAGACGGCTACAGAACATGTGATATCATTTCAGAAGGAATGACGCTGGTAAGCTGTTCTGAAATGGGAGATTTAATTGCAGAACGCATAAAATAAAGGAGAGTATAGAGATATGAAGAGTGATAATGTAAAAGTCGGAATGCAGCAGGCACCACATCGTTCCCTGTTTAATGCACTCGGTATGACAAAAGAGGAAATGGAACGTCCGCTGGTAGGTATCGTATGTTCTTACAATGAGATCGTTCCAGGACATATGAATCTGGACAAGATCGCACAGGCAGTTAAGATGGGAGTTGCAATGGCTGGTGGTACACCGGTTATGTTCCCGGCAATCGCAGTCTGTGATGGTATTGCCATGGGACATATTGGTATGAAATATTCATTAGTAACCAGAGATCTGATTGCAGATTCTACAGAGGCAATGGCAATCGCACATCAGTTTGACGCACTGGTTATGATTCCGAACTGTGATAAGAATGTTCCCGGTCTGTTAATGGCAGCAGCCAGAGTAAATGTGCCAACTGTATTCGTATCCGGTGGTCCTATGCTTGCAGGTCATGTAAAAGGTCATAAGACCAGCCTTTCCAGTATGTTTGAGGCTGTTGGTTCCTATTCAGCAGGAACCATGACAGCAGAAGATGTAAATGAATTTGAATGTAAGGCATGTCCTACCTGTGGTTCCTGTTCCGGTATGTATACAGCGAACTCCATGAATTGCTTAACAGAAGCACTTGGTATGGGGCTTCCTGGAAATGGAACCATTCCTGCTGTATATTCTGAACGTTTGAAGCTTGCAAAGCATGCAGGTATGGCTGTTATGGATATGTACAGAAAGAACATCAGACCAAGAGATATCATTACAAAAGAAGCGATCATCAATGCATTAACCGTTGATATGGCACTTGGATGTTCTACCAACTCCATGCTTCATATTCCGGCTATCGCACATGAGATCGGATTTGATTTTGATATTTCCTATGCAAATGAGATCAGTGCCAAGACACCAAATCTCTGTCATCTGGCTCCTGCAGGTCCTACTTATATGGAAGATCTGAATGAGGCCGGTGGAGTATATGCTGTTATGAATGAGTTAAAATCCGCAGGTCTGTTGAATGAAGATTGTATGACAGTAACCGGCAAGACGATCGGTGAAGCTGTTGACGGCGCGATAAATAAAAATCCGGAAGTTATCCGTACACTGGATAATCCATATAGTAAGACCGGTGGCCTTGCAGTATTAAAGGGAAATCTTGCACCGGACGGTTCTGTTGTAAAGCGTTCCGCTGTTGTACCTGAGATGATGGTACATGAGGGACCTGCAAGAGTATTTGACTGTGAAGAAGATGCGATCGCTGCGATCAAAGGTGGTAAGATCGTACCTGGTGATGTCGTTGTTATCCGTTATGAAGGACCAAAGGGAGGCCCTGGTATGCGTGAGATGTTAAATCCAACATCAGCAATCGCTGGTATGGGACTTGGCTCATCAGTAGCCCTGATCACAGACGGAAGATTCTCAGGAGCCAGCCGTGGTGCATCCATCGGACATGTTTCACCGGAAGCAGCCGTTGGCGGTCCGATCGCACTCGTAGAAGAGGGAGATATCATCAAGATCGATATTAACAATACAACGATCACATTAGATGTACCGGATGATGTGCTTGCACAGAGAAAGGCTGCATGGAAGCCAAGAACACCGAAGATAACAACCGGTTATCTTGCAAGATATGCTGCTATGGTAACATCAGGAAACCGTGGAGCAATCTTAGAGGTATCAAAGGCTGATAAGTAGAGAGTATTAAAGGAGCAAAAGGAAAATGGCAAAGAAGATATCAGGTTCTGAGATAGTAATTGAATGTTTAAAAGAACAGGGTGTTGATATTGTGTTCGGGTATCCGGGGGGCGCGATCTTAAATGTCTATGATGCCTTATATAAGCATCAGGACGAGATCACGCATGTACTTACATCACATGAGCAGGGGGCAGCACATGCCGCTGACGGATATGCAAGAGCGACAGGTAAGGTCGGTGTCTGTATGGCAACCTCCGGTCCCGGTGCAACAAATCTTGTAACAGGAATAGCAACTGCATATATGGATTCCGTTCCAATAGTTGCGATCACAGCAAATGTTGGAGTAAATATGCTCGGTAAGGACAGCTTTCAGGAGATTGACATTGCAGGTGTTGTAATGCCGATCACAAAGCACAGCTTTATCGTAAAAAATGTAGAAGATCTTGCACCGACGATCCGTCGTGCATTCAAGATCGCAAAGAGTGGAAGGCCGGGTCCTGTCCTTGTTGATATCACAAAGGATGTTACGGCTGCGGAGACAGAATATACATATGAAGAACCGGCAGTGATCGAGCGTAAGACAGATACGATCCGGGAAGAAGATGTAAACAAAGTGATCGAGATGATCAAGGTATCCAGAAGACCATATATCATGGCAGGTGGCGGCGTGATCATTTCGGGAGCTTCCGAAGAATTAAAAGAATTTGCCGAGAAGGTAGATGCGCCTGTATGTGACACACTTATGGGAAAGGGTGCATATGATGGTACCAGTGAGCGTTATACGGGAATGATCGGAATGCACGGAACCAAGGTATCGAATCTTGGAGTATCCAGATCCGATCTTGTGATCGTAGTAGGAGCGCGTTTCTCTGACCGTGTCATTGGAAATGCTTCTAAGTTTGCACCAAATGCAAAGATCATCCATATTGATATCGATGCAGCAGAGATTGATAAAAATATTCCTGCAAATGCAAGCATTGTGGGTGATGCAAAAGAAGTTCTGACAATATTAAACAGTAAACTTCCAACACAGTCAAATCGTTCCTGGATGGCAGAAATCAAGGATTTATCAGAGAAAAATCCAGTAACATACGACATGGATCACTTAAATGGACCGGCAACTATCAAAAAAATCTATGAAATTACCGAAGGAAATGCTATAATCACTACTGATGTAGGTCAGCACCAGATGTGGGCAGCACAGAATTACGCTTATAAAGAGCCAAGAACCTTCCTTTCATCAGGCGGACTTGGTACTATGGGATATGGCGTTGGTGCAGCTATCGGTGCAAAATATGGCAGACTGGATAAGACTGTAGTAAATATCGCAGGAGACGGATGCTTCCGTATGAATATGAACGAGATCGCGACAGCAGCCCGTTATAAAGTGCCTATCATTCAGGTGGTATTAAATAACCACGTTCTCGGAATGGTAAGACAGTGGCAGAATCTGTTCTATGGACAGCGGTATTCGAATACAGTATTAGATGATTCTGTTGATTTTGTAGCAGTATCAAAAGCACTTGGTGCAAATGCAAGTAAGATCACATCGATCGAAGAGTTTGAAACAGAGTTTAAGAAGGCACTGACAGCAGATGGTCCGACCGTACTGGATGTTATGATCGATTCCGATGATAAGGTATGGCCGATGGTAGCTCCGGGTGCAGCAATCGACACCTGTTTCACAGATAAAGACCTCGATAACTAAAAACAACATTATAATTAAAAGAAGGAGATAAAAAATGGCAAGAGTATTTAACTTTTCAGCAGGTCCATCCATGCTTCCAGAATCCGTATTAAGAGAAGCAGCAGAAGAAATGCTTGACTACAGAGGAACAGGCATGAGTGTTATGGAGATGAGTCATCGATCGAAAGCATTCGATACGATCATCAAAGAAGCAGAACAGGATCTTCGCGATATCATGGAAATCCCTGATAATTACAAAGTATTATTCTTACAGGGCGGTGCTTCCCAGCAGTTCGCTGCGATTCCTATGAACCTTATGAAGAATGGTGTAGCTGATTACATCATCACAGGTCAGTGGGCAAAGAAAGCATACGAAGAAGCTAAAAAATATGGAAAGGTAAATGCTGTTGCTTCCTCAGCAGATAAGACATTCTCCTATATCCCGGATTGTTCTGATCTTCCAATCGATGAGGATGCAGATTATGTATATATCTGTCACAACAATACAATCTATGGAACTACATATCATAAGCTCCCAAATACAAAAGGAAAGATTCTTGTTGCAGATATGTCATCTGACATTCTGTCTCAGCCGGTTAATGTATCTGATTATGGCCTGATTTATTTTGGTGTACAGAAGAATGTAGGTCCTGCAGGTGTGGTAGTTGTGATCATCCGTGAAGATCTGATCCGTGATGATGTTATGCCGTTTACACCAACTATGTTAAAATATAAGACACAGGCAGATGCAGATTCTCTTTATAATACACCGCCATGCTATGGTATCTATATCTGTGGTAAGGTATTCAAATGGGTGAAAGAGATGGGCGGTCTTTCTGCAATGAAAGAACACAATGAGAAGAAGGCAGCTATCCTTTATAACTTCTTAGATAATTCTAAGATGTTCAAGGGAACTGTAGTAAAAGAGGATCGTTCGTTAATGAATGTTCCATTTGTTACAGGTGATGAAGAATTAGACGCCAAGTTCGTAAAGGCTGCAACAGAAGCCGGATTTGTAAACCTGAAGGGACACAGAACTGTTGGTGGTATGAGAGCATCCATCTACAATGCAATGCCGATCGAAGGTGTTGAGAAATTAGTAGAATTCATGAAGGATTTCGAAGAGAAGAATTCATAATAAGAGCTTTCTGCATGCAGTCCTTTGGGATTGCGTGCGGAGGCGGATATAAAGGAGAGATGAATAAAAAATGGCAGTTAAAGTGAATTGTTTAAATCCGATCGCTGCATGTGGTATGGAGCTGTTACCGGATACATATGAAATAACGGATAATTATGCAGACGCAGATGCAGTTCTGGTAAGAAGTGCATCCATGCATGATCTGGAGCTTTCAGACAAACTCCTGTGCGTTGCAAGAGCAGGCGCAGGTGTAAATAATATTCCGCTTGATAAATGCGCAGAAAAGGGTGTTGTAGTGTTTAATACACCTGGTGCAAATGCAAATGGTGTTAAGGAACTGGTTGTAGCAGGTCTGCTGCTTGCTTCCCGTGACTTGATGGGTGGATACAACTGGGTAAAGGAAAATGCTTCTGACGAGAACCTTGCAAAGGCAGTTGAGAAGCAGAAAAAGCAGTATGCAGGTAATGAGATTGCCGGCAAGAAGCTCGGCGTTATCGGTCTTGGTGCGATCGGTGCCAAGGTAGCAAATATCGCAGTCAGACTTGGAATGGAAGTATATGGTTATGATCCGTTTGTATCAGTTGATGCAGCATGGGGCTTATCCAAATATATAAAACATATTACAAATGTAGAAGATATCTATAAGGAATGTGATTATATCACGATCCATGTTCCAGCACTTCCTTCCACGAAGGGAATGTTAAATGCAGATGCATTTGCAATGATGAAGGATGGTGTCAGAATCCTGAACTTCGCAAGAGATGTTCTTGTAAATGATGAAGATATCAAGGCAGCACTTGCAAGCGGCAAGGTTGCAAAATATGTAACAGATTTCCCAAATCCGGCAATCGCAGGTACAGAAAATGTAATCGCATTACCACACCTTGGAGCATCCACAGAGGAATCAGAAGATAACTGTGCGATCATGGCATGCAAAGAGATTAAGGATTTTATGGAGAATGGTAATATCAAGAACTCCGTAAACTATCCAAACGTAAACATGGGCGTATGTGGTGATACTGCCAGAGTTACGATTTGCCATAAGAATATTCCTAATATGCTGACACAGTTTACAGGAGTATTTGCGAAGCAGGGCGGAAATGTATCAGGAATGATCAGCCAGGCAAAGGGTGAATATGCATATTCAATCCTTGATATTGACAAGGTTCCTACAGAAGACGATATCAATGCATTACTTGCCATTGATGGCGTTATCAAAGTCCGTGCAATCTAAGAAAAAAGATTAGGAGATTAGTAAAAATGAGTGATAAACTGAAAGTTGGTATTCTTGGTGCTACAGGTATGGTAGGACAGAGATTTATAGCATTATTAGAGAATCATCCATGGTTTGAGGTTGTAACAGTGGCTGCAAGCCCAAGAAGTGCCGGAAAGACTTATGAAGAAGCAGTCGGTGACAGATGGAAGATGGATACTCCAATGCCGGAAGGCGTTAAGAAGCTCATCGTTCATAATGTAAATGAAGTAGAGCAGGTTGCTGCAACTGTAGATTTTGTATTTAGTGCAGTTGATATGTCAAAGGAAGAGATCAAGGCGATCGAAGAAGCATATGCAAAGACAGAGACTCCTGTAGTATCCAATAATTCAGCACACCGCTGGACACCGGATGTTCCTATGGTAGTACCTGAGATCAATCCAGAGCATATGAAGGTAATTGAATTCCAGAGAAAGAGACTGGGAACAACCAGAGGATTTGTAGCAGTAAAACCAAACTGTTCCATCCAGTCTTATGCACCGGTTCTTACAGCATGGAAAGAGTTTGAGCCATATGAGGTAGTTGCTACCACATATCAGGCAATCTCAGGCGCAGGTAAGACTTTTAAGGACTGGCCGGAAATGGTTGGAAATATCATTCCATATATCGGTGGAGAAGAAGAAAAGTCAGAGAAGGAACCACTTCGTATCTGGGGTAAGATCGAGGATGGTGTGATCGTTCCTGCAACAACACCGGTTATCACATGTCAGTGTATCCGTGTCCCTGTATTAAACGGACACACAGCAGCCGTATTTGTTAAGTTCAAGAAGAATCCTACAAAGGAACAGTTGATCGAAAAGCTGGTATCTTATAAGGGAGTTCCTCAGGAACTTGAGCTTCCAAGCGCACCAAAGCAGTTCATCCAGTATCTGGAAGAAGATAACCGTCCACAGGTATCTCTGGATGTTGACTTTGAACATGGTATGGGAATCAGCGTTGGCCGTCTTCGTGAAGACACTGTATATGACTGGAAGTTTGTTGGTTTATCCCATAATACAGTCAGAGGTGCAGCAGGTGGAGCTGTTCTTTGCGCCGAACTGTTGAAGGCGCAGGGATATATTACAAAGAAATAAATATACGATGGAAGATATCGCATAAGAAACTGTTAGCGAATAACAGAGACTTATCATATAAAGAAATAGAATAGGCATGGAATATGACGTTTTAGTTGTATTCCATGCCTGTTTGCTTTAGAATATAATAGAATAAAAAGAAAGGAATGGATCATTATCTGATTTCGAGATCATATAGTGTTCCATAAATAGTATATAGTAATGCGGCATTCGACGAATCACACATTTGTTGTCTGTGCTTATAAAGAGTCACCATATCTGGAAGAATGTATCCGGTCATTGGTAGCACAGACAGTCAGATCAAATATCGAAATCTATACATCAACGCCTAATGAATATATCAGAAATATTGGTGAGAAATATCATATTCCTGTATATGTAAACGAAGAAGCGGGACAGGGAATACAGGCAGACTGGAATTATGCATATAATCATGCAAAGACAGATTATGTAACTGTTGCGCATCAGGATGATGTATATGAACCGGAGTATGTTCGTGCTTTCTTAAAATGCATAAAGGACTATGATGATTGGAGCATATATTATACTGATTATACGCCGATCAAGCATGGAGACAGCAGTAAGCGGGATATAAACAGTAAGATCCGGCGAATTCTTCGTTTTCCTGTAAAGAACCGTAGAAAGGCGGATAAAATCTGGCGGAAGAAGTTAAGTCTTTGCCTGGGCAATTCGATCGTGTGTCCGCTTGTTACATATAACAAGAAAAGACTGGGGGATACTGTATTCACATCTGAATATGGGTTTAATCTGGACTGGGATACCTTCTATAAACTGGCTTGTCAGCCGGGAAGGTTCTTATATGTGGATATGGTACTCGGTCATTACCGCGTCCATGATGGCGCCACCAGTAAGGACTTTATAGAGAATCATAACCGCGAGATCGAAGACCAGAGTATGTTTGAAAAGTTCTGGCCGAAATGGGTTGTGAAGGTGATCATGGTGTTCTACCGGCTGGCGTATAGGACGTATGATTAGGGGAAAATAAAAGTTAACATAATTATATAAAAATCTATGAAAGTGAACAGAAGAAAAGTATGAGAGATATATTATATATTGTTGTACCTTGTTATAACGAGGAAGCGGTTATTGAAGAAACAACAAAAAGGTTAACAGAAAAATTAAAAAAATTAATTACAACAGAGCGTATATCGGAAAAAAGCCGGATTTTATATGTAAATGATGGTTCTAAAGATAATACATGGGCTATTATTGATCGATTGTATCGTGAAAATAAATTTGTTACTGGATTGGGGTTGTCCAGAAACAGAGGACATCAGAATGCATTGTTAGCGGGGCTGTTTGAGGCAAAAGAGCATGCGGATATGATTATATCAATGGATGCAGACTTACAGGATGATATAGATGTTGTTGATAAATTTGTAGATGAATATTATAAGGGGTCTCAGATAGTTTATGGAGTTCGAAAGTCCAGAAAAACTGATACTTTTTTTAAACGGACGACGGCGATAGCTTTTTATAAATTGATGCGTATGATGGGAGTTGAATTAGTTTATAATCATGCTGATTATCGCTTGATGAGCAAGAGGGCAGTAGAGGAACTGGAGCAGTATAAAGAAGTCAATTTATTTTTACGTGGACTTGTACCATTGATTGGATTTAAAAGTTCTGTTGTGGAATATGACAGAGGTAAAAGATATGCAGGAGAGAGTAAATATCCTTTAAAGAAGATGATTTTTTTTGCTATAGATGGAATAACATCAACTAGTGTTAAACCTATAAGAATGATTACTGCTTTGGGATTTATAACAGCATTTATCAGTGTTATATTTTTGATTTATGTTATAATAGGTCATTTAGTTGGACATACCGTATTAGGATGGACAACCATTATTGTATTGGTTTGTCTGTTTGGCGGTATGCAGATTATGTGCATTGGAATAGTGGGAGAGTATGTAGGAAAAATATATCTTGAAACGAAGAAAAGACCGAGATATATTGTCGAGGAGAAAAAGATAAAATAAAGACAATAAAATAAATAGAAAACATTAAACAGAAACGGGAAATAGCATCACCTGCTATTTCCCCTTTTTGTATACATTAATTCCATATCCTTAGGACACCTGTACGGACATATGGTTCTGAGAAGTAAAAATCGTAATAGTATAGCATATAACCATTTGATGAACAGATATTCCAGTTGTTAAATAGTTCTCTAAAATATTTTTCATGCCAGGCACAGTGATAGACGCATAGTGCAAGTTGAATTGATTGTTTAGAAGAGAAAAGAAATGATCCTCCTTTGATAATGTCTGGTTCGCTTCCTTCGGCATCAATTTTAATAAATAAATTTTCGTTTTCAAGATGATTTTCTTTTATAAAATCATCAAGAGAGATGTGTGTATCATCAGAATAGGATGAAACTAATTTTTTAATTATGACAACTTTATCTTTGTAGTTCCTGTATGTTTTTTTCAGTGCCTGAATCCATTCGTTAGAGCATTCAAAAATGTATACTTTTTTTACAGAGTCGATATAATCAATAGGGAAAAAACCTTCAGCGCCACCAATATCCAGAATTACACTATCTTTTTGAGGATAAAATTCTTCTGTTGTATATCTGTGCGGTGAATGTTTATCCTGTTCAAGTAGTATATTTTTAAAATAGCGTGCAGCACGATATTTATTTGTAAATTTAGATTTTAGGTAAATGTCAATATTGTGATAATTTGTATAATATAAATTACTTGCCTTATCTTTTTTAATAGAAATATCAGAATGTTTGTAGTGTTCTGTAAATCTATATGGAAATACATTTATTTTATTTTTATTTAAATATATAGCAATTTTTGTATAGTCAGAATTATTTTGCCTGGATAGGTAATTGATTATTTTTTTCTTTTTTAATCGACAGGATAATTCACATAAAATAAATTCTAAATCGTTTTGGGCCAGTTTATATGATAATCTATGCATAATGTATTACTCCTTTTCAAATGTTATTTCATACACGTTGAATTCTGCACCAAAGTCAACTGCATCAGTAATAAGATTTAAGTGCTTAATATTATTATCATTAGACAAATAATTTAGATAACTATCGAGAAAGAGAAAGTTTTTGTTTTCTAAATTATGTAAGCGCTTATTAAGTATGATTGAACGTGTATTAACTTCATTATAATTGTATGTAGATACATCAGAATAACCAGCACTGTCATTTGCATCCTCAGCATTGTCAAAGAATTGTGTAGTATCAATAAATAAGTATGTTTTTTTTGACTGATCAATTGATGAAAATAAATTTGACTGATCAAAAAAGGACGAATTGGACAAATATATAAAGCTATCACATTTATATATTAATGGTGCATATATTGTCATATGCCAGCGACTTGGAGAAACAATTATTATATTTGCGTTTGTCGCCAGACTTTCAATATAGTCAATATTTCTTGTTGTCGGAAAGAAATAAGAACATTGTTTTGTAGCAAGTATAATATCTATTGATAAAATTAAAGTTATAATAACTGAAAATATGGTCATGCATATTTTTTTGTTATGAAATAGTTTGTTAAATAATGAAAAAGTGAAGTAAACAAATAAAATGCTTATTATAGGATAAACAATAAAAAGATAACGTGTGGTGAAATTTGACATTAATGATATATCAACGCGATAGCTGCAGATAACAACAATAAATACAAATGTAATTATAATTGATAGTATAAACCAATTAAATTTTTTTAACAGAGAAACAATTGTTTTTTCTTTCAGAAAGTTTTTGAAATGTTCTTTTAGTTTTATAAAAAAAGTTTCTTTTCTAAAAAGAAAACTGAAAGAAAAGAGTAAAATGATTAATACTAATAAAACTACAGGGAAATAGAGCATAATACCTTTACTGTATGGGGAGACGATGGAAAATCCAAATATATCTACAAAAACCATATATATACAAGTAAAAAAGTAGTATTTAAATATGATTTGGTCATAATTTTCTATATCATCTGTTGTAAATGCATTATATGATTGATTTTCATTTACAGATTTTATTTTCTCATCATTGTTTATATTATTTTCTGAAGTAACCGAGGTATATCTCCCTTCATCACGGAATTTGAATGTCTGGACTCCAAGCATATGGTCAAGTGTAGCAGGGAAAATAGCAATAGAAAGTGCAACACCAAGAATCATAAATCCTGCATATTTAGCAAAAACATGCCATTCTTTTTTTACCAACCAACATATACACATAATGGCAGTAAGCATAAAAGCATATGGAAGAAAGAAATGATGTGTTAAAGCTCCCAGACATGTAAATATTGTTAACTTGATATAAGTTGAGATTTTTTTTCTGGAAGCAGTATCATAGTATAATTTGGCATTATAATAAGCGAGAATAACAGCAAGCATCGTAACCATAGTATACATACGGATAAATATAACCATAGACAATGTTCCAACATTAAAGGTATTAAAAATAACCCCTAAAATTCCAACATATCGGGATTTGGACATGAGTAGTAAAAGTCTATATAGAAATATAGACATAATAACATAGCAAATAATATTAATAATAAAGCCTAATGCAGGGATGTATTGGTCAACAAAAAAAGATGATAAAAAGTGTAATGCAAAGAAGTAAAGGGGCGGGTGCATATCACAAGCCATATTATAATATACAGAGCCAAATGAAAAACGTTCTCCTTTCTGAACAGTTAAATAATTTTTAAGTACTTCACCGGAAAGCCATTCATTACAGTTTTTATCATAAGTATCATCATCAGATGAATATATATATGGTTCATAATAACTATTTGCAAGTCCAAAACTCCATTCTTCGTCAGAATGTGTTCCTTGTTTTTCTACAAAAAAACCGTAACTAAATCTGCAGATACCTGCAAGAATAACTAAACATAAAATAATATATACTGTTTTATTAGAGTTAAAAAACTTTTTCATGTAATCCTCCTCATATTATAAACGAATAATATTAAATTTAACATATTTGAGAGAAGAATGCTATATGTGCATATTCGTTTTATTTAATATTTGTATTAATAATTTTCTATATAAAATAAAAATTATAAGGACTATTGATAAAACATATTGTATAAATGCAAACACAGATTTGAAATTTGAATAAAGAAGAAAGATGACTATAGAAAGGATGATAAATAAATAACGTTTCCATGTATATTTTATGGAATTTTTGAGTTTATAGCATAATATAGTTTCGGAAATTACATACCAAATTATAAATGCACATAAACTGGAAAATGCAATATAGATTATATGGGATGAGGTTAAGCATATAAATAAATCAAGGCAGGAACATAAAAGTAACGTAATAGAATTGATTGTAGTATATGCCTTACTATATTTTAATACTTTGAAGAAGTTGCAACTCACCAACAAAAGCAGTGATCGGAAGATGATCGTACAGTATAATATAGATAGTATAGAGATACAATTTATATATAAAGGTAGAAAATGTTCAATAAATATTTTCATAATATAGAAGGAAGATAAAAGAAGAACAGTTACTGTACATAGAATATTACTAGCTATATTATAATATTTTAAATACTTTTTTGAGTCGATACGGGAAAGATATGGATAAATTAAATTTGATATTATGGAAACGATCATGTATATGCCGGAAATTAGTGTAGCAGAAAAAGAGTACATTGCAAAATCTGTACTTGAATAAAAAATATTAACGAAGATACAATCAACATTTAATATCAGTAGTCCGATATGCTCGGATACCATAAATGCTATTCCTTTTTTTAAAAGAGCAAATATATTTGTTTTTGATGGTATTGTGTATTTGCCAAAAACTAAGGTGCGATTTTGACATAATGAAAGAGTTGAACTAAAAATAATAATGGCTGTTGATATAATTAAAGTATAAGTATATGTTGTTTTAGAGAAAACAGCCATTGATACTATCATTAAAAGTGTTAGACAATAGTGCGATATTAATAATACTGCATCTTTTGTAAAATTTTTTGTAAATTGATTTATACTAGAGAAATAGCATCTGATATTGATTATAGGAATATTGAATGCTATAAATAAAAATGTGATATATTGTCTATATGATAAGTGGCTTTTGAATATAAATAAAATAGCGGACAAAAATATATAGGATAAAATTGTAGCCGCAATAAGCAGACGATTATAATACCGAAAATGTTCCTGAGGTAAGGCATCAAAATTCAGATTACCATATTTGATATAAATTCCATGAATTAATCCAAAAGATAACAGCCCAGAATAAGATGAGTACAGCAAGAATGTACGATAAAGGGAATAATCATCTATATTCATTATTTGGGGAAGAAAAAGGCAGGTTAATATATTAACTAAAATTGTAGAAATGTTTGTAAGAATAACTGCAATAACATTTTTTTTATCTGAAGCTTTAATCATAACTATTTCCTTGTTAATTACTATTATTATGATTTATTTTAGCAGAAAAGACAAGAATAGCAATATAATTCTTGCTACCATCATACAATTGTGCTAAAATCAAACAGGATTGAGATAATGAGAAAATGGAGGCACACACATGAAGAAATTAATTTTAGTTACATCACCACCAGCCTGTGGAAAGACATTCATTTCCAAACAGGTAGCAAAGGCATTACCAAATTGTGTATATCTTGATAAGGATACATTAATTGTTCTTTCAAAGCAGATCTTTGTAGTAGCTGGTGAGGAATATAACCGTTCATCCGATTTCTTCCAGAAGAATATCCGTGATTATGAATATTATTGTGTACTGGATCTTGCATTTGAAGCACTGGAATACAATGATACAGTTCTTATAAATGCACCATTCACAGAAGAGATCAGAGATGATGAATATCTCAATAATCTCCGTGCAAAGCTTGCTGAAAAAGATGCAGAGCTCTTTGTTATCTGGGTAAATACCAGAAAAGATGTCTGCCATGAAAGAATGATCAAGCGTGCATCGGACAGAGATACATGGAAATTGGAGCACTGGGATGAGTATATCAACAGCCAGAACTTTAATCCACCAACAAATATCAAAGAACTCTTTATATTTGAGAATTCTTCCGATGAGGAGTTTAAAGCATCTATAGAAAAGGTTGTTAAGGCAATCAGAGGTTGATAGGGATTTTGAGTATTGCAACAGGAATCAGCGATGTTTTCTGTTGCAATATTTATATAATAGAAGAACAGTTGGATATGAGATTTGCAGATTGAGTGTCTATTGTATAAGAATTCATATGGAAATCTCATGAGTGATGATATATAACAAAAGTCAGGAGGAACAGGACATGGCGATAATCAGAAGTTTTAAAGCGTTTAGGCCAAGACCGGATATCTGCGACAGAGTGGCAGCATTACCATATGATGTATACAACAGAAAAGAAGCCTGTGAAGAAGTACGTCGGGAACCGATGTCATTCTTAAAGGTAGATCGTGCAGAGACATCGTTTGATGACAGTGTGGATACTTATTCACCGGAGGTATACAAGAAAGCCGGAGATCTTCTGCATGAGATGATAGAGGATGGCACTTACATCGAAGATAAAAAGCCGGTTTATTACATATATGAATTGATCATGGACGGACGCCATCAGACAGGTTTGGTTGCCTGTGCATCGATCGACGACTATATGAATGGTGTGATCAAGAAACATGAGAATACCAGAGAAGATAAAGAACAGGATCGTATCCGCCATGTAGAAGCCTGCGGCGCACAGACCGGACCGATTTTTCTTGCCTATCGTTCAATTGACATTGTAAATCAGATCATTGACCGGATAAAAACAGGAGAAAAGTTATATGGTTTTACTTCGCCAGATGGTATTACACACAATGTGTGGATCATCGATGGCGCGAATGATATTCAGACAATCCGTGATGCATTTGCGAGTGTCAATGAGATATATATAGCAGATGGACATCATCGTTCTGCTTCCGCTGTAAAAGCAGGACTTCATATGAGAGAGAAGCATCCGGATTATACCGGAGAGGAAGAGTTCAATTATTTCCTGTCCGTTCTGTTTCCACATGATCAGTTGATGATCCTTCCGTATAACCGTGTTGTAAATGATTTGAATGGTATGACCGATGATGAATTTTTAAAGAAGCTTGAAGACAAATTTGAAGTAAAGGCATGTGATGTGGCTGTTTCACCGGAGAAGAAGGGCAGCTTTGGCATGTATATGGATGGCAGATGGTATAAATTGACTGTGAAGGACGGAGTTGTTCCACAGGATGTTGTTGGTTGTCTGGATGTATCTGTGCTTCAGGAAAATGTCCTTGCACCGATGCTCGGAATCGGCGATCCAAGAACGGACAAACGGATTCAGTTTGTCGGTGGTATTCGTGGACTTTCCGAATTGGAACGACTGGTAGATGGAGGGAAAAAAGTAGCATTTTCCATGTACCCGACTTCCATTACAGAATTATTTGATATTGCAGATGCCGGGAAATTGATGCCGCCGAAGTCTACATGGTTTGAGCCAAAGCTTCGAAGCGGAATCTTTATCCACAAGATAGGTGAATAAAGATAAATAATTATATGCAAATGTGAAAATTTGAACGAGAAAATTGTGCAGATATTTCACATTCGCTATAGCAAAGAATACACATGAGGAGAATGGGTTATGACAAAGAACACAGAGATTTTCGTTCTGAATCAGGATGAGGTTATGGCGATCACGGGGGCGAGACATGGTGATCCACATCATATATTAGGTATGCATGCCTGTCTGACTGATATATATGTAAATGCATTTCTGCCGGATGCCGCAGAAGTTTATGTGGTGGATGAAAAGGATCAGACAGAATATCCGATGCATGTAGAATATGCGGATAGTTTTTTTACGGTAAAGATTGAGAATAAAAAACCATTTGCGTATCTGTTGAAGATTGTGCGAAAGGTATGGGATGCAGACGGAGAAGAAGCAGATGAGATCAGCTTGGTAAAGGATGCATACAGCTTTTCCTATTCTGCGGATCTTGAAAAAGTGATGCAGGTGGTAAATGGAGAGGCTGATATTGAATCAGGCTTCCGGATCAAAGAGTTATTTGGCGCCAGAAAGATGAACTTTGATGGTACAGAGGGCGTGGCATTCTGTATTCAGGTGCCGGGCTGTGTCAGAGCCAGTGTGGTTGGAGATTTTAACAACTGGGATGGCAGAGTGAATCCGATGCGGAAGATTGACTATACAGATTTGTTCGAGTTGTTTATTCCATATGACATTAACCAGACCAGATACAAATTTGAAGTCTTATACGAAAATGGTGAAACGGATATTTTCTCCGATCCATATGCTACAGCATTTGAACCGATTCCGGGTAATGCATCTTTATTTACAGAATTGTCTTATGACTGGACAGATGCAGTATATATGGCAGACCGGAAGAAGAAAGATATCAGCATGGAACCTGTGAATATTTATGAGGTTCATATGCAGACATTTAAGACCGGTAAAGATGGAGAGATGCTTTCCTATCTGGCGTTCGCAAAAGAGATTGCATCATATGTAAAAAGCATGAAATATAACTACATCGAGCTTATGCCAATCATGGAATATTCAGGTGAGGATACATGGGGATATGATACGACTGGTATCTATGCACCAACATCCAGATTTGGAACGCCTGTGGATTTTATGGCAATGGTCGATTATCTTCATGCAAAAGGCATCGGTGTGATCCTTGATATGGTTCCGGTCATGGACATTGATTGCATGACTTACTGGCTGGAAATGTATCATCTGGATGGTATCCGTCTGGATAATAAAGAGTTGATCCGTTCCTTCCGCAAGGTGACCGGAGACAGATATGCGGATGTTATGGTGGATCTCACATGGAATACAACAGGTGTTTCAAAGCTTACTGAGTATATGAAGACCACACCGAATCGCAGAGAGAATTTTGTAGACTATGTATCTTCTGTAACCGGATTTATATCCGAGCATCAGGAGGTAAGTGCATTATCGCACGATCAGGTAGCATATGGACAGGGCAGCTTTATAGAGAAGATGCCGGGCGGCTATGAAGACAAATATGCGGATCTTCGTACATTTTATGGCTTGAATATGTTCCTTCCGGGTAAAAAACTGATGTTTATGGGACAGGAGCTTGGAATGCTTGGCGGCTTTGATGGCTATCATGTTATTGACTGGAGCGTTCTGGAGTTTGAAGCAAATAAATATCTTCAGAAGTATGTAAAGGATCTGAATGCCTTATATCTTGCAGAACCGGCATTTTATGAAGCAGACAAACTTCCATTTGTATTTGCAGGAGAGCAGAAGCCGCATACAGTATGCTTCACAAGAACGGACAGTAAGGGTTCTGCCTGTTATGTAGCTGCTAACTTTGGAACTTCAGATCAGAAAAACTATATATTACAGACAGGAGTTCCGGGAACTTATAAAGAGATCTTCTCAAGTGATGCTGCAAAGTATGGAGGAGAGGGAAATAACAACAAACAGCAGAAGGTGACAAAGGATGGCGATATCGAGATCGCGATTCCTGCACTTTCAATTGCGGTATTTAAGAAGGTGAAATGATTAAGTGATAGATATAGCATTAGCAGAGAAGTTGTCAGATACGACTGAGTCGGCATCGGAAGCGGCATCAGAGATCGTGCAGGATGCGGAAGAAAAAGCCGGTCTGCTGAGACAATATATGGCAGATCTGCTTGACTGGTGTATGTCAAAGGTTGGCAGCCTGGTAGTGGCGGTTATATTTATGGTGATCGGTTTCCGGGTTGTGAAATGGATCATCAAGCTGATAAAGAGAACCTTTGACCGTTCCAATATGGATGTCAGTGTCACAGGATTTTTACTGTCTGCCATCCGTATTTTACTGAATTTTATAATCTTGATAACGGCTGCGTCCATTGTCGGTTTTCAGGTGACTTCATTTGTTACACTGCTTGGAACAGCAGGTGTAACGATTGGTCTTGCGTTGCAGGGAAGTCTGTCAAACCTTGCCGGTGGCGTGCTGATCCTTATCCTTAAGCCGTTTCATGTTGGTGATTATATTATCGAGAACAATACCCAATGTGAGGGTGAAGTTGTATCGATCGATATATTCTATACAAAACTCAGGACGATCGATAATCGTTCTGTAGTTATACCAAATGGAAATATATCGAATACCTCTCTTATAAATGTAACTTTACATGATAAGAGACGGGCAGAGATTAAGATCGGTGTTGGATATGATGAAGATCTGGACAAGGTGAAGCGCGTGGTACTGGATGCCATAAAAACAGTACCGGGATATCTGGCGGATGAGGTTGTAGATTTCTTTATTGATGAATTCGCAGACAGCAGCATCGTGGTCAGTGTCCGGTTCTATGCGAAGATCGACCAGTACTGGGATGCACTCTGGTCGGCGAGATGGAATATTAAGAAAGCATTTGATGAAAATGGCATCGTTATTCCATACAATAAACTGGATGTCAACCTCGATTCTTGCAAAAAAACAGATAATCAGGTATAATAATCGGTTGTGATATGAAAACTAGATAATTGTGTGATATTTTATCTTATTCGAGTTTAATGACTTACCAATACAGAGGCATTTGAGGTCGCCGGTCCTTAGATGGCGCATATAAGCGGCATCTTAGTACCGTTGCAGACCGAAACGAGCGAAAGCGTCCTCTGATTGGTAATGTCTATTGAACGCGAATATAGTAAAATATCACACAATTATCCGTATATATAATAGATTAGGAGTGATTTAGAAATGACAAAGATTGATATTATTTCCGGTTTCTTAGGAGCTGGAAAAACAACGTTGATCAAGAAACTGATCAAAGAAGGTTTTAAAGGTGAGAAGCTTGTACTGATTGAGAACGAATTTGGTGAGATCGGTATTGATGGCGGATTCTTAAAGGATGCAGGCATACAGATCACTGAAATGAATTCCGGCTGTATCTGCTGCTCTTTAGTCGGAGATTTTGGTACTGCTTTAAAGAAGGTTATTACGGAATATGCACCGGACAGAATCATCATCGAGCCATCAGGTGTTGGTAAGCTTTCAGACGTTATCAAGGCTGTAAAGGATGTTGCAGAAGAAGTTGAAGTACAGCTTGACAGCTATACAACAGTTGCAGATGTATCCAAGTGCAAGATCTATATGAAGAACTTTGGCGAATTCTTTAATAATCAGATCGAGAGTGCAAATACGATCGTGCTGAGCAGAACACAGACTGCTTCTCAGGATAAGATCGAGAAGGCTGTAGCCATGATCCGTGAGCATAACGCAGATGCTACGATCATTACAACTCCATGGGACGATATCGATGGCGCTAAGATTAAAGACGCTATGCAGAATCATAGATCTGTTAAGGATGCTTTATTTGAGGATGAAGATGAGCATGAGCATCACCACCATCACGATGAAGATGACGAATGTGGTTGTGACTGTCATGACCATGATCATGAACACCACCATCATGATGACGATGATGACGATCATGAGCACCATCATCACCATGACCATGACGATGAATGTGGCTGTGATGATCACGACCATGACCATGACCATCATCATCATGACCATGACGACGAATGCAGCTGTGGCTGTCATGATCACGATCATCACCATCACCACCATGCAGATGAAGTGTTTACAAGCTGGGGCAAAGAGACTCCACATAAGTTTAATGAAGATAAGTTAAAAGAGACGCTGGATGAGCTTGCTAACACAGAGAAATATGGTATTATCCTTCGTGCAAAGGGTATCGTTCCAAGTGATGGAACAGACTGGTTATACTTTGATCTTGTACCGGGCGAGTATGAGATCCGTAAGGGAAATCCGGATATCACAGGTAAGTTGTGTGTAATCGGAAGCAAACTGGCAGAAGACAAACTTGCAGAGTTGTTTGAGGTATAGGAGAAAATGATGGCAAAACAACAGGAAACAGAGATTCCGGTTTATGTATTTATGGGCTTTCTTGACAGTGGAAAGACTACATTTGTGAAGGAGACATTATTAGACCGGGAATTCACCGGAGGCGCAAAGACCCTGCTTCTTGTATGCGAAGATGGTGAAGAAGAATATGACGAGAAAGATCTGAAAAAGAAAAATATTTTTCTGGAATTCATAGAAGAAGATCAGTTGAATACAGAGCATCTGTTAGATCTGCAGGATAAATATCAGCCGGAACAGGTTATGATCGAATACAATGGTATGTGGAAGCTGGATAAGATCTTTGATATCCGTGTGCCAAAGGGATGGACTGTTGTTCAGGTATTATCCTTTGTAAATGCTGAGACATACGATGTATATCAGCAGAATATGAAAGCAACTATGATGGATCAGGTAAACAGTGCAGATATGGTTGTATTTAACCGTTGTGACGAGAATTCCAAACGCGCAGAATGGCGCAGAGGGATCAAGGCAGTCAACAGACGGGCACAGATCATCTTTGAAATGAAGGATGGTTCGATCGCACCGGATGAGAATGACGAAGAAGATCTGCCATATGATGTAAAGGCTGATGTGATCGAGTTGAACGATGAGGATTTCGGTATCTGGT
The DNA here is from genome assembly GCA_002437435.1 of Lachnospiraceae bacterium UBA6403. Lineage (GTDB taxonomy): Bacteria > Bacillota > Clostridia > Lachnospirales > Lachnospiraceae > Coprococcus. The sequence goes on from DJPV01000082.1 coordinate 21,125, forward strand.
ATGTCGATGCTTCCGATCAGCCGGATCGTTATGTCGGTAAGAAGATTCATTTCCGTGGCATGGTATTCAAGCCGAAACAGTACGGTAAGAATGCATTTGTACCGGGACGTTTTGCGATGACCTGCTGTGTAGAGGATATTACATTTGTAGGCTTCAAATGCTATTACGAAGGATCAAAGAATCTGGTTGACAGACAGTGGGTAGATGTAACAGCAACGATCAAGAAAGAATACTATCCTGATTTTGAAGGAGACGGTCCGGTTCTCTATGCAGAGAAAGTCGTACTGACCGGTCCTCCAGAGGAAGAAGTTGTATATTTCAGCTAAAAGAATAAAATGCATTTGACTTTTTGTTTAGATACAAGTAGTATAAATGCAGGCGTATAAGAAGCTGCCGTCAGGCAGCTTTTTATATTCAGGTCTGACTTGCTCCAGTGGAGAGACGGCAGGGATGTCGAAAGGAGCAGATGCAGATGTACAGTAAAGTAACAAGTGGTGGAGTCCTTGGCGTAGAAGGGCTTCTGATCCAGGTAGAAACAGACATAAATGATGGTTTACCAATGTTTAATATGGTAGGCTTTTTGTCTGCGTGCGTAAAAGAGGCCGGGGAACGGGTGAAAACAGCCCTTAAGAATTCCGGTTTTCATATTCCGCCGAAAAGGATCACGATCAATCTATCACCGGCAGATATCCGTAAGGAAGGAACTGCCTATGATCTTCCCATTGCCATAGGAATTATGGTATCTATGGGGATTATTCCATCTGAAAGAACAGAAAATACTTTAATATTAGGTGAACTGGGGCTTGACGGCAGGGTAAATGCTGTGTCAGGAATACTCCCGGTTGTTCATCATGCGGGCAGACAGGGAATCCGTCGTTGTCTGGTTCCTGCCGGAAATGCAGAAGAAGCGGCATTGATCCGGGATATGGAGGTTATACCGATTCATACCCTGTGTGAGGCGGAAGCGTATTTGAATGACAGGACAGCGATTGAACCGGCATATGTGGATGTTGAAGCCCTGCTTGATCAGGAAGAAAATGATGAGACAGGAGATTTTGCAGACATTAAAGGACAGGAGATATTAAAACGTGGAATGGAGATTGCGGCAGCCGGTATGCATAATATCCTGATGACGGGCTCTGCCGGTTCTGGAAAATCCATGATAGCCAAATGTCTGCCGACCATTTTACCGAGACTTTCATTTGAGGAAAGCATCGAGATAACAAAGATTTACAGCGTGGCGGGACTTTTAAAGAAGAATCAGTCGATCATTACCAAGCGGCCATTTCGTTCGCCACACCATACGGTATCAGCTATTGCTCTGGCAGGGGGCGGAACAATTCCGAAACCGGGAGAGATCAGCCTCAGCCATAATGGTGTGCTGTTCTTAGATGAATTGCCGGAGTTTAACAGGAATGTTCTTGAGGTGATGCGGCAGCCGTTGGAGGATCGGGAAGTAACAATTGCAAGAATCCATGGAAAATATGTATATCCGGCTGGTTTTATGCTGGTGGCAGCCAGAAATCCCTGTCCGTGTGGGATGTACCCGGATCTTAATAAATGTACCTGTTCATACAGACAGATCCGGCAATATAATGCAAAGATCAGCGGACCGCTGTTAGATCGTATTGATATCAATGTAAATGTACAAAAAGTCGCTTATGAAGACCTCCTTAACACAAAAATGTCGGAGACATCAGCACAGATCAGGAAAAGGATACTGGCAGCGCAGGAGATACAGAAGGAGCGGTACAGATCTGAGAATTTTAATTTTAACTCACAGTTAGATGGCAGAAAGACACAGAAGTATATCACACTTGGACAGGTGGAAGAGAATCTGATCCGTGATGTATTTGAGGAGACGGATCTGTCGGCGAGAGGATATAACAGGGTGCTTAAGATAGCGAGAACTATCGCGGATCTTGATGGAAGTCCTACGGTCAGGGAGATACATCTGAAAGAGGCATTATTTTTCCGATATCAGAATCTTTTTGAAGATGGGGAGGTAGGAAGAAACAGACCTGACAGAAAGGGGGCTTTTGTGTATGGATCTTGATTTACTTCATTTATGGCTTGGAATGTTTCCTGATATAACGAATATGACCATGGGAAAGATTCTTGAATATTTTGACGGATTGCAGGAGCTGTGGGAAGCACCTGAACATGAAGTTATGGGAGCACTTACAGAGAAACAGAGCAGCATGATCTTGGGACTTCGGGATGAGAAGAAGATAATTGCATATAAAAACAGACTAAAAGAGAGAAATATTACATATATATATCCAGGACACCCTTATTTTCCGGAAACACTGCTTGATATTCCTGATTGTCCAAGGCTTTTATATGCCAGAGGCAGAGTGGAAGAGCTTGCACTCAATCGTCCGGGAATTGCGGTTGTAGGAGCCAGAAAGGCGTCTGCATATGGAAAGGAGACCGCGCAAGCTATTGTTTCAAAACTTGCAGCTTATCAGACGGATATTATCAGTGGACTGGCTGTTGGAATTGATGGGATTGCACAGCGGGCGGCGGTAGAAGCAGAGAATGGATTTACCATTGCTGTGCTTGGATGCGGGATCAATATCTGTTATCCGAGAGAAAATTACGATCTGTATGAACGCATTGAAAGAAAGGGTGTGATCCTGTCGGAATACGGACTGGATGTAGAACCGTCTAAGTGGCGGTTTCCACTTAGAAACAGGATCATCAGCGGTTTGGCGAAAGGGGTTCTGGTTGTAGAAGCACAGAAGAAAAGCGGCTCCCTGATAACAGCAGATCAGGCACTTGAACAGGGACGGGAAATATACGCAGTTCCGGGACGGATCGGAGACAGGAACAGTGAAGGCTGTAATCAACTGATCCGGCAGGGGGCAATGCTTGTAACGGATGCCATGGATATCATAGAGGACATGGGACTTCAGAAAAAAGAAGAATTTGTACAAAGGAAAGCTCCGGTATGGAAGGGGCAGCCTGATTTTCTGGAACAGAAGATCCTTACCTGCATAGGAACGAAAGTTGTATTTATAGAAGACATCTGTTCATGGGTTGATCAGCCACCAGTGCTTGTACTAAGCACTCTGTTTGATATGGAGAAAAAGGGATATATCAGGCAGCCGATGCGTTATTATTTCGCTGCAGTTTTCTCGTAGAACAGGAAGTTTGACGCATTTTGGTAAAGAATGTAATAAAATATTTACTTGCATGGCAGGAAAAAATGGTGTATAGTTTGTGTCGTTTAAACGAACAGGAAAGGAAAGGGTACATGGCTAAATATCTTGTTATTGTAGAGTCTCCGGCGAAAGCCAAGACGATTAAAAAGTTTTTAGGCAGTAATTATGAAGTGATTGCATCGAATGGTCATGTGCGTGATCTGCCTAAAAGCCAGATGGGCATTGATGTTGATAATGATTTTGAACCGAAATATATAACGATCAGAGGAAAAGGAGATATACTTGCACAGCTTCGAAAAGAAGTAAAGAAAGCTGACAAAGTGTACCTTGCAACTGACCCCGACCGTGAGGGAGAAGCGATCTCCTATCATTTATCAAAAGCGCTGAAACTGGATGATAAAAAGTACAAGCGAATTACATTTAATGAAATTACGAAGAATGCGGTAAAGAATTCGATCAAGCAGGCTCGTGATATCGATATGGCACTTGTGGATGCACAGCAGGCGCGACGTGTGCTTGACCGACTGGTTGGTTATAAGATCAGTCCGCTTCTCTGGGCAAAGATCAAGAGAGGTTTAAGTGCCGGACGTGTGCAGTCGGTAGCATTGAAGCTGATCTGTGACAGAGAAAAAGAGATTAACGAATTCATTCCAAAGGAATACTGGACACTGTCTGCAATACTGACACCGGAAAAGGCAAAGAAAAGCATTGAATTCAAATATATGGGAAATGGAAGTGATAAGGAAGAGATTTCTTCCAGAGCAGAACTGGATCATATCATAGAAACGATTGGAAAACAGTCCTTCCGGATCGCATCGATTAAGGACAGTGAGCGTCATAAGAAAGCGCCGCTTCCATTTACAACCAGTACGCTGCAGCAGGAAGCTTCTTCAAAGCTGAATTTTGCGACATCGAAGACAATGCGTATTGCACAGCAGTTATATGAAGGTGTGGAGATCAAAGGCAGAGGATCAGTCGGTCTGATTTCTTATCTGAGAACGGATTCTACCAGAATATCAGATGAAGCGGCATCAGCAGCCAAAGATTATATTATAAAGAATTTTGGAGAAGCTTATACAGCGGGAACACCACGGGCGGACAAACCGGGCAAGAAGATCCAGGATGCACATGAAGCAATCCGACCAACAGATATTACACTGTCACCGGCATCGATCAAGGATCAGTTAAGCAGAGAACAGTTCCGTCTGTATCAGCTGATCTATAACCGCTTCCTTGCAAGCCAGATGGCAGAGGCAGTATACAGCATTAAGACTGTAAAGGCAGAAGCAGCAGGCTATCGGTTTCAGACCTCAGTATCAAAGATTGCATTTGCCGGATTTACAACGGTTTATAATGTGGATAATGAGAAGAGTGAGCATATTGCAGGAATTAAGGATCTGAGTGAAGGTGACCTGTTAAAATTAGAAGATTTTGACGAGAAACAGCACTTTACACAGCCACCGGCAAGATATACAGAAGCGCTTCTTGTTAGAACTTTAGAGGAACTTGGTATTGGTCGGCCAAGTACTTATGCACCGACGATATCAACGATACTGAATCGCCGTTATATAACAAAAGAGAATAAGAAATTATATGTAACAGAACTGGGAGAAGCTGTAAACCAGATTATGGAACAGGCATTTCCGGTTATTATCGATGTGAATTTTACAGCAAATCTGGAATCCCTTCTGGACAAGATTGGAGAGGGAGCGATCGGATGGAAGGTTGTAGTAAGAAATTTCTATCCGGATCTCGATGCAGCAGTTAAGAAAGCGGAGAGTGAACTGCAGTCTATCAAGATTGAAGATGAAGTAACGGATGAAGTGTGTGATGAATGTGGACGCCATATGGTAGTGAAATATGGACCACATGGTAAATTCCTTGCATGTCCGGGATTTCCTGAATGTAAGTTCACGAAACCTTTCTTTGAAAAGATAGGAGTATCTTGTCCAAAGTGTGGTGGCGATATCGTGATCAAAAAGACAAGAAAGGGCAGAAGATACTACGGATGTATCAATGCACCGGAATGTGACTTTATGTCATGGGCAAAACCTTCAAAGGAAAAATGCCCGGTATGTGGCAGTTATATGGTTGAAAAGGGTAATAAACTGCTCTGTTCAGCAGAAAACTGCGGATATTCCAGAGATAATACCGAAAAAGAAAAACAGGCATAAATCGTCGGACAGAATTGTTCAGACATCATATAAACAGGAAAGTTGTTTTTAAATATTAAATCTCTCGTTTGACAGGAAAGACTATTGTTATCTCATGATCATTGTGATAGAATGTCAAACAGTGTAGATTTTTTATGCAAAAACAACTTTTTTGTATTTTACATACGGAGGAACAGAAATGAGTGTTCAATTATTAGATAAAACACGAAAAATCAACAAATTATTGCACAATAACAACTCACATAAGGTTGTTTTTAATGATATTTGTGATGTTTTAAGTGATATTTTAAAATCAAATGTACTGGTTATCAGTAAAAAAGGTAAGGTTTTGGGCATCAAGAACCGTGAAGATATACCGGAGATCCATGAATTGATTGAGGATAAGGTCGGCTTGTTGATCGACAGTATGCTGAATGAGAGACTTCTTCTTGTATTGTCAACAAAAGAAAATGTAAACTTGACTACGCTTGGATTTGACAGTGATAATATAGAGAGATATCAGGGGCTGTTGCTTCCAATTGATATAGCAGGTGAGCGACTCGGCACATTATTCCTGTATAAACTGGATGCACAGTATGATATTGATGATATTATTCTCGGAGAATATGGAACAACAGTTGTAGGACTTGAAATGATGCGTGCTTTAAATGAAGAAAATGCAGAAGTAGACCGTAAGATCGCAATCGTACGGTCTGCGATCAGTACTTTATCATTTTCAGAATTACAGGCAATCAAGCATATTTTCTCAGAACTCAACGGAAATGAAGGAATCCTTGTTGCGAGCAAGGTTGCAGACAGAGTCGGCATTACCCGTTCTGTAATCGTGAATGCACTTCGTAAATTTGAAAGTGCAGGAGTCATTGAAGCAAGATCTTCCGGTATGAAAGGAACTTATATCAAGGTTCTGAATGATGTTGTATTTGACGAGTTAAAAGCCGTATAAAATTTTGCAAAGGAGAGTAAAGAAATGATATTACCAATCATAACATTATTAGTTGGCGTAACAGTTGTAGGTGTAAGCTTTTTTATTCTGGATAGTCATGATTTTAAAGAGGAAGATGAGATATATAATGAAAGCTCAGAAGAATTGAAACGAAAGATCACGGAATTGTGTGATTCCCTTCTTGAGCAGAGTGAGACATCTTTAGACGAGTACAGTGAAGATGTTCGCAAGAAGACGGAAAAGGAACTGAAAGAACAGCTTGAAAAATGGGCATCCAAGTTGTCTGAAAAGGCAAAGAAAGAGATGATCGATTATATCAATCAGAGTCTTGCAGAAGCCTATGAGGAATATAATCCGGATGCGGAAGAAAAACCGGAAGCGGTTACTTATGAAGAACTTCTTGAAATGGAAGTAAAAGAAACCGAAGAAGAAATTGCAAAAGAAAAAGAACAACAGGCTGAAGAAGCTGCCTCTGAAGAGAAACAGACAGAAAAAGTTTCCGAAGAAAAAGAGAAGGCAGAGAAAGCTGAAGAAGAACCGGATGAGAATTCTCTCGGAGCTTTAGAGGCAAGTGAGACTGAGACTGTTATTTCCGGTGATGCAGTTGCAAATGGTGATATAACCGAGACTGTACCGGATCAGGATGCTGAAGAGAAAGATTCAGAAGAAAACACGGAAGAACCAAAGGAAGAAGTAGAAGAGACTGTAGCAGAAGAAGCTGTTGCTGAAGAAGACGAGAAGGAGGCTGCAGAGGAGAAATCCAATGTTGTTGTTTTTAAAAAAGCAGAAGAGATTGTTGTTGGAACAGAACAGACTGAAGCAGAGGAAGAAACAAAAGCAGCAGAAGCAACCGGAACGGAACCGGCACAGAAGACGGAGCAGCCTGTAGGAGGTAACCGCTCCAGAAAGAAGAATCGTAAGAAGAACAGAGCAAACAGAAATCAGAATCGTGCACAGGAAGCGAAAAAGACAGCTCCTGTACCGGAAGAGATCTGGGATGATGAGAAGAATATCGACGAAGAAGTGGCAGAGCTTTATAAGCAGGGATTTGGAATCATGGAGATCGCCAACCAGCTCGGAATCGGTGTTGGTGAAACCAAGGTGATCATTAAAAATATTGAGAATCAGAAGCAGTAAATTGAAATTGTTTTATACGATAGGAGAAACGGGCAGTATGAAGAAAAAATATTTTTTCAGAGGATTAGGCTTTGGACTTATCATTGGTGCTCTTGTCATGATGGTTGGTATCAAGTCAGGAAGCTTTGCAGATACAAAGAAGAATGATCCGTCAAAAGGAGATGCGGTAGAAGTTGTTGCATCGGAAGAGACTACTGAATCAGCAAAAACGTCAGAGACTACAACGGAAACAACGAAAGAAGATGCAGTCAAGGCAACGACAGAAGCCACAACCGAAAGTACAACGGAGACAACGAAGGAAGCCACAACGGAGAATACCACCAAAGCAACGACAGAAGCCACAACCGAAAGTACAACCAAGGCAACTACGGAAGCAACTATAGAAACTACGACAGAGGCAACTACGGAAGCTACGACAGAGGCAACCACAGAAGAAAAGAAAAAGGGTGGTTCGATCACGATCAAACCAGGTATGTATGCAGAGGCTATCTCTCAGGCGTTATACGACATCGGAATGGTAGACAGTGTACAGGATTTCTATGATTACCTTGTAAGCTCCGGTAATTCCATGAAACTGATGTGCGGAACTTTCACATTCAAGGGTGATGAAACTTACGATGAAATGATCACCATTATGAGAGATGGACGATAGTCATAGCATGAATTACAATAAAATATGGAATTATTACAACAAATATGTAATTATAAAAAGAAAGTGCTTGCATGCACTTTCTTTTTGTGTTATTATCGGTTTTGTGTGTGGGCTTGCATATAACAGGCTCATAAAAATAATATACATGCTGATTGATTCCTGAAGTGGTGCCTATAGCTCGGGTGACTCAGTGAAAGAGAGATCAGCAGAAGAATATAACCATGGAGGTAGAAAAAATGAGCGTTATTTCAATGAAACAGTTATTAGAAGCAGGTGTACATTTCGGACACCAGACAAGAAGATGGAATCCTAAGATGAAGCCATACATCTACACAGAGCGTAATGGTATCTACATCATCGACCTTCAGAAGTCAGTAGGAATGGTTGACGATGCTTACAATGCAATCGGTGACTGCGTAGCAAATGGTGGAAAGATCCTTTTCGTTGGTACAAAGAAGCAGGCTCAGGACTCAATTAAGAGTGAAGCAGAGCGTTGCGGTATGTACTATGTAAACGAGAGATGGTTAGGTGGTATGCTTACAAACTTCAGCACAATCCAGACAAGAATCGCTACTCTTAAGAAGTACGAAGCTATGGAAGCTGATGGAACATTTGATGTTCTTCCTAAGAAGGAAGTTATCCAGATCAAGAAGGAGATGGAGAAGCTTCAGAAGAACCTTGGCGGTATCAAGGAAATGAAAGAAATTCCTGACATGATCTTCGTTGTAGATCCTAAGAAGGAAAGAATCTGTATCCAGGAAGCTCATTCACTTGGAATCAAACTTGTAGGTATCGCTGATACTAACTGTGATCCAGAAGAGTTAGACTATGTTATTCCTGGTAACGATGATGCTATCAGAGCTGTAAAGCTTATTGTTTCAAAGATGGCAGATGCAGTTATCGAAGCTCAGCAGGGTGCTGATGCAACAGATGCTGAAGAAGCTGCAGATGAGGAAGCAGCAGTAGAAGAGTAATATTTAGAATATAAATACTAAATTTTGGAGGTTATTACGATGGCTATTACAGCAAGCATGGTAAAAGAGTTAAGAGAACTCACAGGTGCTGGTATGATGGATTGTAAGAAAGCACTTACAGAGACAAATGGTGATATGGACGCCGCTGTAGAAGTACTCAAAAAGAGTGGAGCAGCTAAGGCTGAGAAGAAAGCAGCAAGAATCGCAGCAGAAGGTATCACTAAGGTTGCAATCGATGGAAATACAGCAGTAGTTGTTGAAGTTAACTCAGAGACAGACTTCGTTGCAAAGAATGCAATTTTCCAGGAGTTTGTACAGGCAGTTGCAGATAAAGCACTTACAGTAGATGCAGAAAAGGCTGGAGACGGCGAAGACGTTGTTTCAATTCTTGATATGAAGGCTGATCTTGATGATAAGATCCTTAAGATCGGTGAGAAGATCTCCATCAGAAGATTTGAGAAAGTTACAGCAGATGTAGTTGCTTCTTATATCCACGGTGGTGGTAGAATCGGTGTTCTCGTGGCTGGTAATGGTGCTTCAGACGAAGCAGCTAAAGAAGCACTTACAAATATTGCAATGCAGATCGCAGCTATGAATCCACAGTACATCTCAAGAGATGAGATCTCAGCAGATGAACTTGCAAAGATGAAGGAAATCACAGTTGACAGTGCATTAAATGATCCATTCTCACTTCCGAAGCCAGTTCTTTCTAAGTTAATTGAGAAGGCTGTAGCCGGAGTATGGAGCGCAGAAGATGTAGCTATCTACGAAGAGAAGAAGTCAAATATGAACTTCTTACCTAACTTCCTTTCAAAGGAAGCTAAGGATCAGTTAGCAGAGATTGCTTGTGCTGATAAGGCAGAGATCGCAGGCAACAAGATCTTCTCAGGACTTGTTGAAGGACGTATCTCCAAGCAGATGAAGGAAATCTGCCTTCTTGATCAGGCTTATGTTAAGGCTGAGGATGGCAAGCAGACAGTTGCTGCATACCTGAAGTCAGTAAATCCTAACCTTAAGATTGCCAAGTTCGTTCGTTTCGAAGTTGGTGAAGGTATGGAGAAGAAGAACGAAGACTTTGCAGCAGAAGTTGCTAAGCAGATGAATGTATAATTTTACAGTTCGCATAAAAATCTGAACCACAGTAGCATAAAAAAATTAACGGAAACCTTGAATCTTCTATGAAAAATGGGACGATTCAAGGTTTTTTATGTGTTGATAATCATGTGGGATAAATCGTGTTATTAAAGTTAAAGTAGTTTTGTTGAAAAAAAGTTTATAATATCTTTATTTTCCTTACGAAATATGGTAACATATGAAAGTAAATTCGAAAACAGAGGGAAAGCAGATGAAGTACAGATGCGTGGTTTCAGATTTGGACAGAACGATTTTAAAACGGGATGGAATATCTCACAGAACAAAGGATGTTCTTGAAAAACTGGCAGACAGCCACGTTATTTTTATTCCGGCAAGCGGAAGATCTGTTTATTCCATTCCAGAATGCATCCGGGAGATTCGGGGTGTCCGGTATGCGATCACATCCAATGGGGCAGCAATCTATGATTTATCAGATGACCATTCAGTGTATAATTTAAAATTACGACCGGAAGTACCGGAGCAGATATTTGATCTGGTTACGGATAAAGATGTATTCTTTGAATGTTTTATAGATGGCAGAGGTTATACATCTGAGATATATTATGAGAATCCAATGAATTTTGGAGAGTCAGAGGATATCAGTGCTTATATAAGAAGCACCAGAACACCGGTGCCTGATATCCGGCAGTTTATTTTACAGCATAATACGGAACTGGATTCGATCTCGGTTGTAGGATCGACAGAGAAAAAATATCGTATCATGCATGAATTAGCAGAAAATATTCATACTGTCTATGTGACATCCGGAGCGCCGAGACTGATCGAGATATCCGACCGTCATTCAGGCAAACATAATGGGTTAAAGGAAGTTTTACGATTTCTTGGAATATCAATGAAAGAAACGATTGCCTTTGGTGATGCAGATAATGATAGTGAGATGTTAGCAGAAGCCGGACTTGGCATTGCGGTTGCAAATGCGACAGAGCGATGCAAGGAAGCAGCAGATCTTGTGATCGGTGATTACTTGGATGACAGTGTAGCCGATTTCTTAGAGAAAACGGTGCTATGAGATACATTTATAAAAAATATTTTGACAGCAGGTACATTTTCTGAAAGAAACAGTGCTGTAACGGCACGCAGGAATTTGATTATAAAGCATGGCAGATATCTGTAGTGAGGGACAGATAGATACCCAATGCTTTTAATAAGAATAAACAAAAGAAAGGAAGGGAAATATGGATAAATTTTTCCACATTTCAGAGCGCGGTTCTAATGTTCGTACAGAGATTATGGCCGGACTCACAACGTTTTTTGCCATGGCATATATTGTCCTGGTAAACCCAAATCAGGTAGCAGCAGATGGTAAGGCTGGATGGCTTGTTGCAGAAGGCGCAAGCGCAGCAGAAGTAGGCAAGGTTTGGAATGCAGTATTTATCGCATCCGTTCTTGTAGCTGTTATCGGTACACTTCTTATGGCATTTCTTGCCAGAATGCCGTATGCACAGGCCTGTGGTATGGGACTGAATGCATTCTTCTGTACCTCATTTGTATCTGGTGCATTCTTTGCAGGGTGCAGCGTAATTGAAGGTTATCAGTCAGGTCTTGTTATTATCCTGTTATCAGGCATTGTATTCCTGATCCTGTCAGTAACCGGACTTCGTAAGTACATTGCGACAGCTATGCCAGAATGTTTGAAGAAATCAATACCGGCTGGTATCGGTTTATTCATTGCATTAGTTGGTTTAAAAGGCTCAGGTCTTGTACAGGCTAACAAGTACACACTGGTACAGATTTTCGATTTCCATGGAGCAATCTCAGGTGCAGAGACACCAGCAGATGCATGGAAAGCAGTTATTCCACCAATTATAACTATTGTTGGTATTATCCTGATCGCTGTTCTTGCAAAGTTAAATGTAAAGGGAAATATTGTAATCGGTATCATTGTTTCCACAGTTCTTTACTATGTATTTAATCTGGAAACACCATCTTTTGATGTATCAAGCATCGGTCAGTCTTTCAAAGACTTTGGCGAGATCGGTTTCCTTGGATGTTTTAAAGCAGATGCATGGAAAAATGCATTTGAAAGTCCATATGTCGGCGGTGTATTCTCAGGTATCATGCTGATCGTTGCATTCTGTCTGGTAGATATGTTTGATACGATCGGAACCTTATACGGAACCGCATCACAGGCAAACATGTTAGACGAGAATGGTGATCCGATCAGCTTAGATAAGAGCATGATGTGTGATTCTATCGGTACAGCAGCAGGTGCTCTTCTTGGTACATCAACATGTACAACTTTCGTTGAGTCAGCATCTGGTATTGCAGCAGGTGGTAGAACAGGTCTTGCAAGTTTAGTTACGGCAGCATGCTTTGCAGTATGTCTGTTCTTAAGCCCGATTGCAGGTGTGATTCCAACATGTGCAACAGCTCCGGCACTGATTTTTGTAGGTGTATTAATGGCTAAGAACTTTGCCAAGATCGATATGGATGATATGCGTTCAGCAGTTCCTGCGTTCCTTACCTTCCTTATGATCCCATTAACCTACTCTATCTCAAATGGTATCGGTGTAGGATCAATCTCATATATTCTGATTACCTTATTCACAGGTAACTACAAGAAGAAAGATATCGTTGTAACGATCATTGCAGCGTTATTCGTTGTGAAGTTCATTTTCGTTACAATGTAAAAATATCATTATAAAATGAGAATACCAGCATCTGCATTTCTTTTAAGTGGCTGCTGGTATTGTTATATATAAAGACCGTTGCATTTTCTGTTCTGTTTGCACGCTTGTTAGTCAGCAGTCGCCCTAACTCGCCTTTTCGGGCTCAGACAAGGGCTTGGTGCTGACAGCTAGTGCAAACTTCACAACGAAAACTCCGCTGATGTCTTTTTCATATAACAATATCAGCAGCTTCCTTTAAGGAAAGTGGATGCTGGTATTTTGTGCATAAAAATATGCACCAGAGTGGAATCGAACCACCGCACACGGCTCCGGAGGCCGTTGCTCTATCCACTGAGCTACTGGTGCATGACCTATATATAATACAATATTTTCCTGAAATAATCAAATATTTTCTTGTATTTCTTAATAGTTTTGGTATGTCCTTGCAAAATCAGTTTTGGAATGGTAGAATTTTGTCGATATAAAATATGAAAAGGAGCATAAGAAAATTGAGCAATAAAAAAAGCAGTTTTCTGGGTGACACATATATAAATACCAGAAATGGAGGAATCGTGATCCGGGCAGGAATGAAGCTTGTGATCGGCTGGGTTATATTTGCAGTACTATGCGTTTGCTATATATATGCATTTTTTATTAAAGAACCAAAGACGGTGCCGGGGGCAGATAATACGGTTGAACTTTCCATTCCGGAAAACGCATCCTATAAAAAGTGTGATGTTTCAGAAATCAATGATCTGGTAAGCAAATATCTGACGGCAAAAGCAGCTTGTGATCAGACAACTTTACAATCATTAGTGACAGACCCGACTGAATTTGACGATATGTCAGTGTTAGAAAGCTCTGCCAAATATCTGAAAGGATTCGAAGATACGACCTGTTATCTGGCAGCTGGTTATGCAGAAGGAGAATATGTAGTGGTTGAATTGTCCTATATGGATATTGCAAATGTAGAATCAAAGCCACTTGATATCGTGACTTTCTATGTTATAACAGATGCCGATGGTTCCTATAAGATCGATAACGGGGAGTTGTCAAATGCACAGCTTTCTTATTTGAACAGCTTTAAGGCATCAAAGGATGTTCAGGATATTTATATTCATGTAAAGGAGAACACAGAATATCTTCTTGATACAGATAAGACATTTCAGGCCTTTTATGCTCTGATCAGTCAGCCGGCAACAACAGAAAATACAGTAGCTACGCCGGAAGATGCACAATAGACAGAATGTATTAACTGGTTTTGTAAATAAGAGATCCGGTTAGCGGCACAGATATGAAGTAATGAAAAAGTTCCATAAAAGAATTCGACGAATATGACGAGATTCCGATATGGAACTTTTCTGATTTATTACTTATTATAGAAGTTACAGATGACAGCGTACAGCCATTTTAGATAGCATTTTCTTCATTTACAGGAGATACAATACCGATGTCGATTCCACGGGTCTGAACAGGGGTGGAAAATACGATCTGTGTTTCTGTATTTCCAAACCGCTGTAACTGTCCGATAAAAGAATCCAGTTCCATCGTACTTGGGAAGCAGACTTTTATCAACATGGAGTAAGCACCGGTCACGCAATTACATTCCAGCACATTTGAACAGGCATCGATAAAAGGATAAAAGGTCGGTTTCTGCTTCGGGTCGAGAGCCATGTGTATAAATGCTGTAATATGATAGCCCAGAGCTTCCGGGTTGATACCTGCATGGTATCCGGTAATCACTCCTGCCTTTTCCAGCCGGTCAATTCTTGCGGATACAGCAGGGGAAGAGAGAAATACTTTATTTGCCAGATATTTTAAAGGAGTTCTGGCATTATGCTGTAATAAATGTAATATTTTCTTATCGATATTATCCATATATTCACGTCCTTTATAAAATTTTGTTACTTCAGATTCTAAATTTGAGTACAAAAAAAGGTGCGTTTCCCAAGAAACACACCTTTGCGTTTGCTTTATTATACGTCGGGAACAGAGAAAAAACAAGCCCCGAAATTGAAAAGTTGTAAATGTTTACTTTTAATGGTCAGAATGGTATGATTAAAAAAATATGGTTATTGAAGAAAACAGAAAAAAAAGAGCGGCAAAACAGTCGCGACAGAGAGATAGAATAGAAAGGGTCATGAAATGGCAGAGGGAATTCGAATCAATAAATATCTGAGTGAGGCTGGTATTTGCTCCAGACGTGCGGCAGATGAATATATATTAAAGGGCAGGATCACAATAAATGGGAAACCTGCAGAGATGGGACAGAAGATAGAAGAAAATGATCAGGTAATGGTCGATGGAAAGCCTGTAAGAAAGCGCGGGGAGACCGTGATTCTTGCATATAATAAACCATTGGGGCTGACCTGTACGGCGAGTCATGATGATCCGGATAATATCTTCGATCATATTAAGTATCCGATCCGGCTGCAATATGTGGGAAGACTGGACAAGGATTCTCAGGGATTGCTGCTTCTTACAAATGATGGAGATCTTTCAAACAGTATCCAGAAGTCGGTGAATAATCATGAAAAAGAATACCGAGTCCGTGTAAATAAGCTGATCACGGATGAATTTTTAACACAGATGGCATCAGGCGTTCCGATCCTTGATACCGTGACAAAGAAATGCCGTTTGTATAAGATCGATAATTATTCCTTTAAGATCATAATCACACAGGGACTGAATCGTCAGATCCGCCGAATGTGTGAATACTTTGGATATAAGGTTGTGAATCTGAAACGGCTTCGTGTGATCAATATCCGTCTGGGGAATCTGAGACCGGGCGAGTACCGCCATTTGACAAAAGAAGAAGAAACAGAGCTGAGACGTTTAGTGGAACGGAAAGAGGAAGCTAAAACAAAATGGGCAGATTCACAGACAGAAAATAAAAATGAACAGAATGTTGTTGGAAATAAGAGGTATGTCAGTTGGAAAAGAGAGACAGGATCAAAGAATTAGTTGAGAAGTTGAATGAGGCGTCGAAGAAATACTATCAGGAAGACACTGAGATCATGAGTAATCTGGAATATGATGCCTTATATGATGAACTGGTAGAACTGGAAAAAGAGACAGGGATCGTAATGGCGAACAGCCCTACGGTTCATGTCGGATATGAGATCGTAAGCGAGTTGCCCAAAGAAGCCCACGAGCATCCGATGCTGTCTCTGGATAAGACCAAGAGTGTAGAAGCACTGGCAGCATGGCTTGGCGCACATCAGGGTGTGATCTCCTGGAAGTTAGACGGACTTACCGTTGTTCTTACCTATGAGAATGGTACGCTTGTAAAAGCTGTAACCAGAGGAAATGGATTAGAAGGCGAGGTTATTACGAACAACGCAAGAGTATTTGCAAATATTCCAAAAGAGATTCCGTATAAAGGCAAGCTGACGATACGCGGAGAGGCAGTTATCAAATATTCGGATTTTGAGAAGATAAATGAACAGATCGCAGATGCAGATGCCAAATATAAAAATCCGAGAAATTTATGCAGCGGCTCTGTCAGACAGTTGAACAACCGAATCACAAAAGAGAGAAATGTACATTTTTTCGCATTTAATCTGGTTGATGGAGAAGATGTGGATTTTAAAAATTCATTTTCTTATGAATTAGACTGGTTGGAACAGCAGGGATTTGATGTGGTAGAACATTATCTGATTGATGCTGATAAGCTGCCGGAGCGTGTAGCAAAGTTTGCGGAACAGATTGAGCAGAACGATTTCCCATCGGATGGTCTGGTGCTGGTACTGGAGGATCTTGCATATGGCAGAAGCCTTGGAAGAACGGCGAAGTTCCCAAGAGACAGTATGGCATTCAAATGGGCGGATGAACAGGCATTGACTCATCTGCAGTATGTGGAATGGAGTCCGTCCAGAACCGGGCTTATCAACCCGGTTGCAGTATTTGATCCGGTGTCACTTGAGGGAACGACAGTCAGCCGCGCAAGTATCCATAATGTCAGCATTCTTCGGTCGTTACAGCTTGGAATCGGAGATGAGATTTCGGTCTATAAGGCAAATATGATCATTCCGCAGATTGCAGAGAATCATACCAGAAGTGGAAATGTACCGATTCCCGAATCCTGTCCTGCCTGTGGTGGTCTGACAAAGATCGTGACGGAGGGAGAAGGCGTGGATCAGGTAGAGACACTTTATTGTACCAATGAATTCTGCCCGGCAAAGAAGTTAAAATCATTTGCTCATTTTGTATCCAGAAATGCAATGAATATTGATGGCCTTTCAGAAGCTACGATCGACAAATTTATCGAACAGGGCTATCTGGATCATCTGGATGACCTGTACCATCTGAACCGCCATGAAAAAGAGATTATTGAGCTGGAAGGTTTTGGCGAAAAATCTTATGCGAAGCTGATCCAGGCCGTTGATACATCCAGACACACCACGATGAATCGGTTTGTCTATGGCCTTGGGATACCGGGTGTCGGAGATGCGACGGCCAAGCTGATCTGTAAGCATTTCAAAAATGACCTGGATCAGATCATGCATGCAGATGTAGAAGCATATACAGAGATCGATGGAATTGGAACCGTAATTGCAGAAGAAATTGTAAGATATTTTAAAAATCCGTCGAATTGTGCTATTATAGATAGGTTACTTCATGAATTGGAGTTTGAAGCAGAGACTGAGACTGTACCACAGACACTTGCAGGTATTACCTTTGTAATCACCGGAAGTCTGGAACAGTTTGCAAACCGGGATGAGATGAAGCAGTATATCGAAGACCGGGGAGGAAAGGTAGCAGGCTCCGTATCATCAAAGACCGGATATCTGGTCAATAATGATGTGACCTCTACATCTTCAAAGAATAAGAAAGCACAGAGTCTGGGAATACCGATCATTTCAGAAGCACAGTTTCTGGAACAGTTTTCCTGATAAAAATAGAAACAGATATATGGCAGTTGAAACAGAAAGGACTTGATAAAAAATGCCGATTAGAGTAGACGACGATTTACCCGTAAAGAAAATACTGGAGGATGAGAATATCTTCGTGATGGGTTCAGGCAGAGCCATTCGTCAGGATATCCGTCCCCTTGACATACTGATATTAAACCTGATGCCTTTAAAACAGGATGCAGAATTACAGCTTATGAGAAGTCTGTCAAATACACCGCTTCAGGTGAACATTTCCCTGATTCGTACGATGACTTACGAATCAAAGCACGCACCGAAAGGACATCTGGAACGGTTCTATACCGATTTTTCCAGCATCAAGGATCGAAAATGGGATGGATTTATCATCACAGGTGCACCGATCGAGAAGATGGAATTTGAGGATGTTGAGTACTGGGATGAATTAAAAGAGATCATGGACTGGTCTGAGGAAAATGTAACATCCACGATCCATATCTGCTGGGGAGCACAGGCTGGACTGTATTATCGGTATGGAGTGGAAAAGCATGAACTGGATAAGAAATTATCAGGAATCTATATGCATCATACATTCCACAAGAAGACACCTCTTGTTCGTGGATTCGATGATATCTTTTATGTACCACATTCCAGATATACAGGTGTCGATAAAGAGGAGATCCTGAAAAATCCGCATCTTGAGATCGTGGCAGAATCAGATGAAGCAGGTCCTTATCTGATCATTGGCGATGAAGGAAAGAATATCTTCGTAACCGGACATCCGGAATATGATATCCTGACACTGGATAAAGAGTATAAGCGTGATCTTGCAAAGGGATTGAATCCTGATATCCCGGTAAATTATTATCCGGATGATGATCCAAGTAAGACTCCGATCAAGTCATGGCGCTGCCATGCTAATACACTATACGCAAATTGGCTTAATTACTACGTCTACCAGATAACCCCATATCTGTGGACGGAGAAGAAAGAGAAGCCGGCAAAATAGCAATATGGATTTTAAGATGGAGCTAAAACAGATGAAAAAGCAATTAAGAATATTGCTGTTTTGCCTTACATTTGTATTGATGGCATCTGGTGTGTCACTTACGGCAGAAGCAGCAACACCAAAGAAAATAAAATTGACACAGAATGAAGAAACACATACATTTTCAAATGCAAAAGACGGATCATTCCAGTATGATTACGCTGTAAAATCTGATTATTACAGAGGTATAGCTGTTGATGAGAGTACAAAGATCCGTTATGTGCTGATCGATTATGGTGACAGATTATGGGCAGTTGTAGCAGATGAAGACAGTGAGTGGAATGGATCTTATGATACTTCTTCTTACCTTGCAAATATGTCCACAAGCTTTAAGCCGTCTACAACGAAGACGGTACTTCAGATCAAAAAGAACAAGACGGGAAATACATATCTGGAAAATGGATTTTATTATGCAGATGATTATTCGATCCTTACGACCGGATTTTCTATGGATACTTATTATATCAATGGCGCAAAGGCAAAGGGCATAAAAGAGATCGATGGCATCTATTACTTTTTTCAGAAGGGAAAACAGGTGACAAAGACTGGATGGTATCCATCCGGTAAGACTTATGTCTATGTATCAAAGAAGCAGGTAAAGTATCGCTTTAACGGCCTTGTCTGTTATCAGTATAAAACAAGTGGCAAGAAGCGTGTTACAAACAAGTTTCTTACGATAAATGATGTAGAGTATCGATTTGATAAAGCCGGGAATCTGGAACAGGGCTTTCAGGAAATAGCCGGAGAGTACTATTATTTTCAGGATGGACGTGCAAGAACGAACTACTATAAAAAAATCGGAAAGTACGGATATTATTTTGGCGCAGATGGAAAAGCAGTACGAAATACCTGGGTGAAGCTCAAGAAGATTGACCGCTATTTTGCAGCAAGTGGTCATAATACCAGAATCTTTTATGCGGCTGATTATGCAAAGACAGATAAAGCAGGAAGATATATGCTTTATAAGAACAAGAAATGGTCATATGCGGCAGATGGAATTTATAAGATCAATGGAGTATATTATTACTTTAAGAAATCAAAGCTTGGAACATCATCCTGCTGGTATGATAAAAATGATACAACCTCTTATTATATGAAGAAGGGGACAGTTCTTTACAAGCGGGTGTATAAAGATAATACCTATATATTTTATCAGTTAATAAATAACAAATGGAAGAAAGCAAAGAATATCTGGGCACCTGCAAAGAAGGGTGAGATCCATTATTATAATGCAGATGGGGTGTTGCAGTACAAATATTTCAATGAAAGCTATAAGACCGGTGCTTATCAGCGTACGATGTGGTTTCATAATACAGATACAAACAGATGGCAGAAGATAAAAAATATGCTTGTGGCATACAAATCAGATTATTATTATTCCGGTTTGGATGGTAAACTGTTGACAGGGGAAGGCTGGCATACCATAGATGACTGGTCGGCAGTATATACAGATGCTGCAGGCAAAGTGTCTAAGTATATATATTATGATGCAGAGCAGGATTGTTCTGTTTATAAGCAGGGTAAATATCTGAATGAAGTAGTTACAGGACTTATAACTGTACAGATAAATGGTAAGGATGTGTATTATCTGATCGGTGAGAGCGGAACGGCGGCAACCGGAAGTCAGGAAATCGGTAATTATATCTATGATTTTGATCGTTATGGACGGGCATATACAAGACGATTGGAAGGAACACTTTATTGGAATATCGATGAATGGATGGCTCGTGTGATCAAGACTTATCTTGGGAAGACAAATATTCCATGTAATGTATTTGCGGATCAGGCATATGCACTTGCCGGTGGTGACAATCCGACCTTTAAGCTGGCTGTAAAATATACTGATGCAAAGGTCGGTGGTATCATTCTTGATCGAATGTATACAGGAACAGAATGGGGAGGAACAGCAACGGTTACAGCAAAAATGACACTTTCAGATGGTACGAACTGGTTAGAACCGGATTCTGTAGTACTGAATTCGAATGTAACACCATTTTCATATGATGCGCTTACTCCGGGAGATATGATCATATATTATAAAGGTAAGAGTAAAGAAGCCAGTCATGTATCTTTATATCTTGGTAAATTTGAAAATGCAGAGGCAGTAAAGGATTATCTTGTGAAAATAGGAATATCAAAGAAGAAAGCGGAAGCCTGCGTAAAAGACTGGGGTACTACTTATTATGGAAATGATGGGACCTACTGGTGTATCCATGGTGGCATGGGAAAGACAAGTCAGGTGTATATCAGTAACAGTACCTATTGTATACCAGCTTCTAACAATACATATACTTATGCAAGAAAGATTGTAAATGTTATTGATTAAAGATTACATGAAGTTTTACTTGTAGTTTCAGAAAAAGCATTAGATAACAGATACTTAGATGTTATGAATAACACGAGACATCAGAAGTCTGTATCTAATGCTTTTCTTGTAGAATGGAATTTGAATGTGAAAGAGACTGAGGTTACTCCTCAGAAGACAATTCTTCCCACTGTTCATACATTGTATTCAGTTCTTCTTCTACGGAATTCCGTTCTTTTGTCAGATCATTTAACAGTGCAACATTTGTTGCATTTTCAGGAATTAAAAATTTATCATCAATTTCAGCAAGGCGGTTTTCAAACTGTTCGATCTTGTCTTCCATTTTTTTCAGATCATTCGCTTTTTTCCGAAGCCTTGCCTGTTCGGCTTTGTTTTCCTTCCAGGAGAGCTTTGCCTGGGATTCTGTCTGCTTTTCCTGAGAGACAGTATCAGATACCGGAGCAAACGCCTGCTTTCCGGTGGAAACCGGCTGGGCTCTGTGGCTTTCGTAGTAATCATAGTTTCCGATATAATTGGTTAACTGTTTATCCTTTAATTCGATGATCCTTGTTGCTGTCTGATTGATAAAATATCGATCATGAGATACATAAAGGACTGTTCCGGTATAGTTTCGTATCGCTTCTTCAAGGATCTCCTTGGATGTGATATCCAGATGGTTGGTCGGCTCATCGAGGATCAGGAAGTTTGCAGATGAGAGCATCATTTTAGCAAGGGATACACGCCCCTTTTCACCACCGCTTAGATCTGCGATCCGTTTGAATACATCCTCCCCGGTAAACAGAAAGGCAGCAAGTACGTTTCGAATTCTGGTGTTGGTCAGGTCAGGGTAGGCATTACTGATCTCGTCAAATACTGTATTGTTCATATTCAGGACCTGATGTTCCTGATCGTAGTAACCGATCTTAACACGGGAACCAAGGATTACAGTTCCGGCATCCTTTGGAACAAGCTTGTTGATGATCTTTAAGATCGTAGTCTTACCGGTTCCGTTTCCGCCGATCAGGGCGACATGCTCACCACGTTTGATCTCCATATTCAGATCGGAGAACAGATTATACTGTTCAAAGGCTTTGGACATCCCTTCGATCGTAAGTACATCTTCACCGCTGATAACGGATGGTTCCAGTGTCAGCCGCATCTCACTGTTTAATTCGGTCGGCTTGTCCAGACGTTCCACACGGTCTAACATCTTTTCACGGCTTTCTGCCCGCTTGATCGATTTTTCACGATTGAACTGCTTTAACTTTGTGATAACTTCTTCCTGATGTTTGATATCCGCCTGCTGGTTTAAGTAGGCTTTCATCATATTTGCCCGGATCTCGGCGCGCTTTTGAGAGAAGTAGGTGTAGTTTCCGTTATATACGGTGCTGTGTCCACGATCAAGTTCTACGACCTTTGTTACGATCTTATCCAGAAAATAACGGTCATGGGAGACAAGGATCACACTTCCCTGATAGCCGGTCAGAAAGGTTTCAAGCCAGCTGATCGAATCCATATCCAGATGGTTAGTCGGCTCATCCAAGATGATGATGTCCGGTTTTGTAAGCAGAAGTCTGCCGAGTGAGAGACGGGTTTTCTGTCCGCCCGATAAGGTATCGGTATGACGGTCGAAATCTTCTTTAGAGAATCCAAGTCCCTTTAAGACTCCGGTGATCTCACTTTCATAGGCATATCCGTTTTTATATTCAAATTCATGTGTATAGCGGTTATAGGTTGAGAGGGCAGCTTCCAGTTCGTCGCCGGTCAGTGTTGTCATGTCCTGTTCCAGTTTGCGAATCTTATCCTGAAGCTCGATCACAGGCTTCATGGCATCCTCCATCACGCCGTATACCGTATCATCATAGAAAATATCCTGATGCTGGGAGAGATAGCCGATCGTACGATCTTTAGATAACACAATTTGTCCGGAATCAGCTTCTTCTTCCTGCATAATGATCTTTAATAATGTTGTTTTACCTGCACCGTTAATTCCAACGATCGCCATTTTTTCCTTATCTTCAAGATGGAAGGATACATTGTCGAGAATTACGTTGGTTCCGAATGCTTTACTTATATTTTGACAATCGAGAATCATAAGATTCCTCCTTATTTTCTTATATCATGATTCGCACCTTTGGTGCTTATCGTTGCTTCGCAACAATCATGATCCAATTCGTCGTTCGCCAATCATGCAAGCATGTTGGCTCTCTTGCACTCATTATATCTTGTCAGATCTCATAACATTATATCGGTGTGTCAGGAAATAAGCAATATCCAATAAAATAGAATTTTAATAAACAGGGTGTATTTTCACATAAAATTTAGAAAAAGGTTATGCCATAAAAATTGACTGACATGGCAATAAAATGGTATCATAATAGTGTATTTTTGTGCGCTTTTTACGGGTGAAAGTTATTTGAAAAGCAGGTGGTTACATGGAACGCAATAATGAGTCTCTGGCACTGATCAGTGACAAAGATATTCAGGAATTGAATGATATAAGAACAAAACTGGAACAGACGTTGATGACGAAGCTCAGAAATGCCGGAATCTATTTCCACAGCATGTCAAGAGTAAAGACACTGACATCGTTACAGCGTAAGTTAGATACAGGAAAATATGGCACAGGAAAAGACGATAAGAAGATACAGGATCTGATCGGTATCCGTATTAATTTATTCTATACGGAAGATATCAAGATCAGTGAAGCATTGCTCGAAGATACCTTTATGGTAGATAACTGGTCGAAGACGGCATGGGAAGAAAATCGGTTTGAAGCACAGAAGTGCAATGGTGTATTTAAGATCCCAAGCAAATATCTGATCAACATATCCGATCAGTTGTGGGAACAACCATTTGACCGAACCTTTGAGGTTCAGCTAAGAACCGTTCTGTTTGAGGGCTGGCATGAGATCGAGCATGAGATGCGGTACAAATATAAAATGGATGAAGGCTTCGATGATAACAGGAGCAGTCTGTGGGACGGACAGGAGAAGGATGCCCGCATGATGAACAGTATCATTGCAAATCTGGAATTGTGTGACTGGTCGATCGTGCAGATCTTCGATAATCTGGCAAGGGATCAGTATAATAAGAAGAATTGGGAAAATGCGATCAGGAGCAAATATCGTTTAAAGATCACACAGGATAAGATCAAACCTGAGGTTCGAGCATATTTTGATGAACATCCGGAGGTAGTAGAGAAATTCTGGGCGGTATCCAAGCAGCAGCTTGTAAATATCCTGTTAAATAAAAAATATCAGAAGGTATTATCACCGAACCGGGTAATCTACCTCATCAATAAAGAAGTGGTAAATGATGAATTCATATCGGCGCAGTTAGACAGAGAACAGTTCGGCAGAGTTCTGAATAAAGAGATCAAGCAGGAGATCCGGCCGCTGGTATCGGATCTGGTATTTGACCAGACGATACGGATACGGGATGATGGATTTGACCGGGCAAGTGAGATCATATATGAATGGGCGTACCAGCATATCTCCCTGATATTCGGACAGATGCCGAAAAAGCTGGAATCTGTTTCTTATGAAGTGATGGGATATAAATTAAAGGTCATTGCAGAGAAAGAATATTTTCTTATGGATATGCAGACGATCAGCAATGAAGAAGCCGGTATGATCTGGCATGTGGTTGCAGAACTCCGCAAAGAAAATGATGGACTGTATCTGACCTGCCGTCATATCTGTGAGAATATCTATTCCAGAGAGCGTCGGTATAATCGACCGAAGTTTATGCGGGATATATTTAATCAGGTCGGATTCTTAGACGCAGGCGTATTTATGGATGAAGACACGGAAGCGATTCCGATATCAGCAGACCAGCTTAAAAACTTTCTTGCACATGACGACAGAAGTCTTCCGGTGATCCTTGTAGATAAGCCGGAGCAGATTCCGGACTGGGCGCAGGATTTTGACGGATATACGATCAATACAGAGGTTCTCTGTAAATCATTAGCTGGTATCTGTCATGTGTTCTTAGGAGATGAGAGCTGCGTCAGCCGGATGCAGGAGATTTATGGAAATGAGAGTGTTGATGGCGCGGTATTCTACTGGGGTAGAGATGATGAGCAGCCGACGATATTTACACAGGAGGCTATCCGCAAATCCTGTTTTGAGGAAGTAAATCACAGCGTCGATGAAGACGAGGAATACGAGAAAGCATTCCGCTATCGTCTGCGTGAACTGGTCTGTCAGGAATTCCATTAAAAATCCGGGTTGCAAAGATCGGAAAATGGATGTATGATTTGAGCGGAACAAATTTGAATGAAGTGGAGACAATATACAAATGGAAATCAGAGATATAAATGAAATACGGTCAGCGATCAAGTACATGGATTACAAGCCTGTAATGCTGGCAAAGTTTTATGATATTAAGAGCTTGTTGTTCAAGGAGATCTTAGAGAACGAAGACTATTACAAGGTTGCCAGCATATTACCGAATCCGGGCAATGACAATAAGATCGTAAAGTGTGTCAATATTCTGGATAAGAAATACATGGCAGGACGGGAAGTTGTAGACTGCACGAAGACACCGGGAGCAATACCGGCTGAAGCAGCAGAAGTTCTGAAAAGTATTAAAGCAACAGAAGATCCTGTATCTGTAAAGCTTTCTTTTGGTAAAGAGATGAAAGCTAAGGTATATATGAATATTCCAAGAGGTAACAGCCTTACGATCTCAGATATGACGATCACCCCGGAGACAGAGCTCACAGTGATGAATCTGTATAATACATATTATACAGAAGGCTTTACACTTGCCCTTCACGTTGATGAGTTTGCAGTTGCAATCGAGCCATCTGCTTTAGACGGAATCAAGGGTCAGGGTGATGTATTTGTCTATGCGATGACAAAGAATGCCATTTATAAAGATTTTGGAAGCAGATACTTTGATGTTGCTGCCATCCTGAAATATTACAGGGGTTAGAAAAAGTGCAGAGCGAAGATGCTTTGCAGACAGAGACAAAAAGAGAGCTGGAACCGTGGTTGGCAACAGCTCTTTTTATTTACAATGGACGATGTTCCTGTGAACAGGTCTGCAAAGTGCGTTTAAGCCTGTATTGGCTGTTATATATGGAGGAATAAATGCTTTGAAGAATAAATTTGTATTATTATCAGGTATATTGTGTATAGGGCTGGTAATTGCATTTATCTTTTATACCGGAAAGGATAATCAGAGAAAAGAAGGGTATACGACGACCGGATTTGCCATGGGAACCGCAGTTACGGTATCGGTTTATTCGGATCAGGGAAAACAGGATGCGGATGCAGTGATCGACTGCGTGAGCAGACTGGAGCGTGAACAGATCTCATGGCGGATAGAAGACTCAGAGGTATACCGTGTAAATCATGAATATAAGGCAGGAGAGCCATATTCGGTAAGCTATGATCTGGCATATGCGATCTTACAGGAGAAGGAAGTAAGTAAAGCGGGGGATGATCTGCTGGCACTTACGATCCGTCCGTTAGCATCCTGCTGGGGTATCGAAGATGGAAAGAAAGAAGTACCGGCGTCACAGAAGATAGAAGAAGCCTGTTCGGCAGTTGATGATACCAAGGTGCATGTCGTAGATGAACAGGGAAAAGAACTGACACAGGTAAATGAACTTTCAGAGAATGGAACATGGTATGTGTTATTTGATGAAACAGGCTTAAGTCTTGATTTTGGTGCGATGGGAAAAGGAATTGCCTGTGACCGGGTGGCAGAAATCTTTAAAAAAGATCAGGCGGATGGTGCATGTGTGGCAGTTGGTGGCAGCGTTTTATGCTATGGAACAAAGCCGGATGGTTCCGGTTACCGGATCGGTATCCGGGATCCAAGAGGAAATGAAAATGATATGATGGGAACCGTAGAAGTCCGGTCAGACAAGCATCCGGTATATATATCAACGTCCGGTGATTATGAGAAGTATTTTATTCAGGATGGAAAGAGATATCATCATATCTTAAATCCGAAGACCGGATATCCGTCAGACAACGGAACGATATCAGCGACAGTGATCTGTGAAAACGGTGCATTAAGTGATGCCTTATCGACGATGTGTATCCTGCTTCCGGCGGATCAGGCACTTAAGCTTGTAAAAAGCTTTGATGCAGATGCAATCCTGATCGATAAGGATAAGAATGTATATATGACAGAGCAGGCAGGGAAACAGTTTGCGATAACAAATGGGGACTATAAAGTAAAATGATTAAAAAAAGAGATATCATTCTGGCACTTGTGATGATCCTTCTTGGAATCGCCTGTTATGGAGTTATCCGGCTGGGTCAGAAAAAAGGAAGTCAGGTTGTTATATATGAAGATCAGAAAGAGGTTGGCAGATATGATCTGGATGCAGATATCACGAAAAAGATTCAGACTGCAAAAGGAACAAATACGCTGACGATAAAGGATGGCATGGCGTATGTAACAGATGCAGACTGTCCGGATCAGGTATGCATCCATATGGGAAAGATATCGAAGACCGGAGAGAATATCGTCTGCCTGCCGCATAAGCTGGTGATTCAGGTGGAGTGTGATGATGGACAGGAAGCAGAATATGACAACCGATAAAAGACAGCAAAAAAATAAAAGTCAGAATAAAGACAATCAGAATAAGCGACAGCAAAATAAGAAACAGCAAAGCATCAGAAAAAACAGTGCGGAAACCGTAGCACAGCTTGGAATGTTTATTGCGGTTGCGATGGTATTTTCCTATATCGAATCCTTTATCCGTATCGATATCGCAGTACCGGGGATCAAGCTCGGACTTGCAAATATAGTAACCATTGTGGTGCTTTGTAAGCTTGGACTTGCGGATGCGGTTCTGGTATCCGTGCTCCGTATATTCCTGTCGTCTTTATTATTTGGCAATTTTACCGTTATGATATACAGTCTTGCCGGGGCAGCAGTCAGTATGCTTTTTATGTGGATTTCTGTTAAGACCGGATTCTTTTCAACGACGGGAACGAGTATCCTTGGTGGAGTCGGACATAATATCGGCCAGCTTATCGTTGCATATCTGGTGATAAAGAACCAGAATATCCTGATATATGCTCCGGTTTTGCTGATTTCAGGAACGGTTACGGGAGTTCTGATCGGGCTTGCGGCAGCATTTGTCATACGGGCAGTTGGCGGTCAGATTGGCAAGGTTTAGGGTTGTTTTTGACCCTGTGAAGTATTATTATATGATTAGTTTTTCTCGATAACAGAGAATGAAATTGATAAGAATAACGAGAGAAAGAGGTATGCAGATGGGTTTATTAACTTTTTCGGGTGGTATTCATCCATATGAAGGCAAAGATCTAACAAAAGACAAGCCTGTCAGAGAATATCTTCCAAAGGGAGAGTGTGTTTATCCGCTCAGTCAGCATATAGGTGCACCGGCTGTTCCGATCGTAAAGCGTGGCGACCGTGTACTGGTAGGACAGAAGATTGCAGAGGCAGGAGGATTTGTTTCGGCAAATATCCATTCTTCAATCTCAGGAACGGTAAAAATGATCGAACCGAGGATGACAAATGGCGGTAATAAGGTAAATTCAATCGTAATAGAAAATGACGGTTTATTTGAGACGGTTGATTTCTCTGAGAATGTGAGAGATCTCTCTACACTATACAGAGAAGATATCAAGGATATGATAAAGGAAGCAGGTATTGTCGGAATGGGCGGTGCAGGTTTTCCATCTCATGTAAAACTGTCACCGAGAAATGAAGATGATATCGAATATATCATTGTAAATGGTGCGGAGTGTGAACCGTATCTGACTTCTGATTACAGAAGAATGTTAGAGGAGACAGACAAGCTGATACTGGGACTTCAGATCTGTGTAAATCTGTTTGATAAGGCAAAGGGAATTATCGCGATCGAGGATAATAAGCCGGAAGCGATCGCAAAGATCTCAGAACATCTGGCGGATAATGACAAGATCGAGGTAAAGGTATTAAAGACCAAATATCCACAGGGTGCAGAACGTCAGTTGATCTATGCAACGACCGGAAGATATGTGAATTCCAAGATGCTTCCGGCAGATGCAGGCTGTATCGTACATAATGTAGATACGATCGTTTCTATCTATGAAGCGGTGATCGAGGGTAAGCCACTCTACACCAGAATCGTAACGGTTACAGGTGATGCCATCGTGAATCCGTGTAACCTGCTTATTCGTAATGGTACAAGCTGCCGTGAGATCATAGAAGCGGCAGGCGGCTTTAAGGATGGTAAGATGCCGGAGAAGATCATTGCAGGCGGTCCTATGATGGGTAAAGCGATGTTCTCACTCGATGTTCCGGCAGTAAAAGGTCTGTCAGCACTTCTTTGTATGACGCATGATGAGGTTCAGGACTGGAAGCCATCTGCATGTATCCGCTGCGGAAGATGCGTGGATGTCTGTCCGGGAAGGATCGTTCCGTCAGATCTTGCAAAATATGCAGAGCATGGCAATATAGATGCATTTTTAAAACATGATGGTATGGAATGCTGTGAGTGTGGCTGTTGTTCTTATGTATGTCCTGCAAAGAGACATCTGACACAGACAATAGCAGGAACCAGAAAGAACATTCTGGCAAGTAAGAAGAAGTAGGAGGTGGAGACATGGAAGAAACAACATTGAAGATTTCCGCATCTCCGCACGTCAGAGATCGGAAAACGACATCATCCCTGATGCTGGATGTGATCATTGCATTACTGCCGGCAAGTGTGTTTGGTGTATATAATTTTGGAACAAAAGCATTTGTGCTGATCTTAACCTGTATAGCATCCTGTATCTTTTTTGAATGGGGTGTGGAAATGCTCCTGCACAGGAACAGTACAGTAAAGGATTTCAGTGCGGTCGTAACAGGCCTGCTTCTAGCATTGAACCTTTCACCGGAAGTCCCGGTATGGATGGCGATACTCGGAAGTGCATTTGCTATTATCATAGTAAAGCAGTTATTTGGAGGTCTGGGTCAGAACTTTATGAACCCGGCACTCGGAGCCAGATGCTTCCTGTTAATATCATTTGCAGGAAAGATGACTACATTTACATATGATGGAGTCACAACAGCGACACCACTTGCGATATTAAAGAACGGTGGAACGGTAGATGTATTAGATATGTTTATCGGAAGAATCGCAGGTACGATCGGTGAGACATCTGCAATCTGTCTGTTGATCGGTGGTTTATATCTGATCATTCGTAAGGTGATCAGCCCAATTATCCCGTTCGTTTATATCGGAACTTTTTCCGTATTTATATTCCTGTACTCCCTTGCATCCGGCATGGGTTTTGAACCATTATATCTGGCAGCGCATCTTTGTGGTGGCGGTCTGATGTTGGGTGCTTTCTTTATGGCGACCGACTATGTAACATCGCCTATTACAAAGAAGGGCAAGGTTGTATTTGGTGTTATCCTCGGACTTCTGACCTTCCTGTTCCGAATCTATGGCGGATCGGCAGAAGGTGTATCCTATGCGATCATTATTTCGAATCTTCTCGTTCCATTGATCGAACGGTTCACACAGCCGAAGTCATTTGGTAAGGGTGCTGAGCTTCAGAAGGAAGAAGGCGGATCAGCGGCAGATGGTAAGAAGATGGATAAGAAATCTATCGTGATCGCAACGGTAGCGATCCTTGTCATTACACTTGTTGCCGGCGGTGTGCTTGCATATGTACAGCAGATCACAAAGAAGCCGATCGAGCAGGCAGAACAGCAGGCGAAGGAGGACGCATACCGGGAAGTATTTGCAGATGCGGATAACTTCCAGGCGGTAGATGGCTTTGACAGTGAGACTGCATCTGCATGGCTTTCGGATAAAGGCTATAAGGCAGATATAGATGAGGCAGTAACTGCCTGTGATAAAGATGGAAATGCACTTGGTTATGTATTTGTTATTACATCCCATGAGGCTTATGATGGAGATCTTCAGCTTGCCCTTGGTGTGGCAGAAGACGGAACTACAAATGGTATCTCCTTCCTGTCATTAAGTGAGACTGCAGGTCTTGGTATGCAGGCAGATACAGATGAATTCAAATCACAGTTTGCAGGCAAGAATGTAGCACAGTTTAAATATACAAAATCCGGTGCAGCATCGGATGAGGAGATTGATGCATTAAGTGGTGCGACGATCACGACAAATGCAGTTACGAATGCGGTAAATGCAGGACTTTCCTATGCAGATTATCTGAAAGGAGGAGCAAACTAATGGGTAAATGTACAGAACGTTTATACAATGGTATCGTGAAAGAAAATCCAACCTTCGTACAGATGCTTGGTATGTGTCCGACACTTGCGG
Organism: Lachnospiraceae bacterium UBA6403; assembly: GCA_002437435.1. Taxonomy (GTDB): domain Bacteria; phylum Bacillota; class Clostridia; order Lachnospirales; family Lachnospiraceae; genus Coprococcus. Next base: position 52,424 of record DJPV01000082.1, read on the forward strand.
TTACATCATCGGCGATCAACGGAGCAGGTATGGGACTTTCTACAACCTGTATTCTGATATTAAGCAATGCGTTTATCTCACTGCTTCGTAAGGTGATACCGGATAAGGTCAGAATACCATCTTATATTGTTATCATCGCTTCCTTTGTAACGGTTATTCAGTTTTTAATGCAGGCATATCTGCCATCCTTAAATGAAAGTCTTGGAATCTATATTCCACTGATCGTAGTAAACTGTATTATTCTGGGACGTGCAGAGAGCTATGCGTCTAAGAATAAAGTCCTTCCGTCCATCTTTGACGGACTTGGAATGGGACTTGGATTTACGATCGGTCTTACTCTGATCGGTATGTTCCGTGAGCTGATCGGAAAAGGCTGTGTATTCGGATTCCAGATCATTGGAGATGGCAACCTTCTTCAGAAGACATCGGGAGCAGGAAAAGCAATCGGAGATGTGCTTGCGGCATATACACCGATCACGATCTTTGTGCTTGCACCGGGAGCATTCTTTGTACTTGCATTTATCATAGCAACGATCAACAAGAGAAATGCGAAGAAGGCAGCAAAGACACTTGTAAATGGAGAAGAGATTCCGGTAAGCTGCAAGCAGGAAGCATGCATGGGATGTGCAAATATCATGTGTGCAGGAAGAAAGGTAGCTATGCAGGATGCTCAGACCGATACACAGACAAATGCCGGAAAGGCAGCTACAGTACAGACTCCCGCAGCACCGGCACCACAACCGAAAAAGGTTGTGATCCCAGATAAGATCGCAAAGAAGCCGGTAGAGCAGGAAAACGTACAGCCGGCACAGCAGCCACAACCTGCGCAGCCGGTACAGCCAGCACAGCCGGTACAGGAAAAGCCGGCACCAGCTACACAGCAGACTGCTGCTCAGAGTACAATGCAGTCACAGATGGCAGCTTCATCAGAGCCTGCGGTGACTGCTCCGGTATCACAGGAGTCACAGGTACAGGTGCAGGCATCACAGCCAATTCCGGAAAAGCCGGCACCAGCCGTACAGCAGACTCCGGTTCAGGTGGCAAAGGAGATGTCTGACAGACCGAGAATCCACATTCCGGCAAATCTGAACAGAGTACCACATGCAGTTGTACTCTCAGAGACAGACAATCCGGTTTCAGAGTCAGAGAAAGTATCGGAAGAATCCGATGTGGTTGACACATCAAAGCTTGTAAGACCGGATGTTGCAAGTGCAGATCAGGTAAACAAATATCAGGAATTTGATGAGAAACCGACAGATAAAAAGAATAAGAAAAGGGGAGGTAGAAAATAATGCATATTTTATTATTGGCAGTTGGAGCAGCCCTTGTAAATAATGTAATATTAAGCCAGTTCCTTGGACTGTGTCCTTTCCTTGGTGTATCAAAGAGTGTAAACACAGCAACCGGCATGGGCGGAGCAGTTATATTTGTAATGACGATCGCTTCAGCGGTAACAAGTATTGTTTATTATGGAATCCTTTCCCCGCTGGGATTAGATTATCTGAATACGATCGTGTTCATTCTTGTAATAGCGGCACTGGTACAGTTTGTAGAGATGTTCTTAAAGAAGAATATGAAGTCTTTATATGAGTCACTTGGAGTATACCTTCCTCTGATCACAACAAACTGTGCAGTTCTTGGTATCGCACTTTCCAATGTGCAGAATGAATATACGATCCTTGAGAGTATTGTAAATGGTTTTGGTTCAGCAGTAGGTTTTGCGATCTCAATTACAATTCTTGCAGGTATCCGTGAGAAGCTGGAATACAGTGATATTCCGGAAGCATTTAAGGGTACTCCGATCGTTCTGATCACATCAGGTCTGATGGCAATAGCGTTCTTTGGCTTTGCCGGATTGATATAAGGAGGGATCGTTATGGATATTACAACAATTCTGATCGCAGTTGCAGTTGTAGCAGGCGTTGGTGTCATCATTGGTGTTCTGCTCGGTGTAGCTGGTGAAAAGTTTAAAGTTCCGGTAGATGAGAAGGCAGTTATGGTGCGGGAGCTTCTTCCCGGAAATAACTGTGGTGGATGCGGATATCCCGGCTGTGATGGCCTTGCAGCAGCGATCGCAAAGGGCGAGATGCCGCCATCTGCATGTCCGGTTGGAGGTGCAGCCGTTGCAGAGGCAATCAGTGCCGCACTCGGCGTGGAGAATACAGCAAGCACCAAGTATGTAGCCTTTGTCAAATGCGCAGGTGACTGTGAGAAGGCAAAGGATGTCTATGATTATGTTGGACCAAAGACCTGTGTTCTTGCACAGAACAGTCCGAACAATGGACCAAAGGGCTGTACTTATGGTTGTACAGGATATGGTTCCTGTAAGGCCGTCTGTGAATTCGGTGCGATTGATATTATAGATGGCATTGCAGTTGTAAATGAGGAAAAATGTAAAGCGTGTGGAAAGTGTGTAGATGTCTGCCCAAGACATCTGATCGAGCTGGTTCCATACGATGCCCCTCATCGTGTCAGATGTAATTCAAAGGAAAAAGGAAAGGAAGTAAAGGCAGTATGTTCAGCAGGTTGTATCGGCTGTTCACTCTGCGTCAGATCCTGTGAATTTGATGCGGTATCGGTAGATCAGAACCTTGCACACATTGATTATGACAAATGTACACGTTGTGGCGCATGTGCCAGAAAGTGTCCGGTCAAGATCATAAGCTGATCAATGTGATCGGATTCATAATCTGACTGCTGTGACGGATCCATAATCTGATCGGTGCAACTGATAATTTATACGTCTAAATATATTCTCTGTTTCATATTATGATACGGAAGGTGGATTTTGTTGAAAAGGGAATATAGATGAGGTTTTGTGAATTAAAAGAAAAAGAAGTAATAAACTGCAAGGACTGCCAGCGACTTGGCTTTGTTGCAGATATTGAATTTGATCCCTGCTCTGGAAGAATCGAGGCAATAATTGTTCCTGAGCAGGGAAAAATTTTCTGGTGCTTTGGGTCGTGCGAGGAGTATTGCATTGATTTCTGCAATGTCGTGAAGATCGGACCGGATATTATTTTAGTTGACATTCCTTCCCGAATATGTAAAAGTTAGTAACAGAGAGAATAGAGGGGATGAACGATATTCCCTGATTTACGGAGGCAAAAACATGAGATGTCCATTTTGTTATGTTGATGATACAAGAGTTATAGATTCCAGACCGGCAGATGACGGCTGCTCGATCCGAAGAAGAAGACAGTGCGATGCATGTGGCAGACGTTTCACGACTTATGAAAAGGTTGAGACGATTCCGCTCATTGTAATCAAAAAGGATAAGAACAGAGAGACTTATGACAGAAAGAAGATCGAATCCGGTATCATAAGATCCTGTCATAAAAGGCCGGTATCTGCGGAACAGATATCCAAATGCATCGACGATATCGAGAACGAGATCTTTAATCTGGAAGCAAAAGAAGTAGAGAGTACGACGATCGGCGAGATCGTTATGGATAAGATCAAGGATCTGGATCAGGTAGCATATGTAAGATTTGCTTCTGTATACAGAGAGTTCAAAGATGTGAACACATTTATGAATGAACTGAGCAAATTATTATCTGCAAATTCTGATAAGAAATAGACAGGAACAATCATGGTAGATTCATATAACACAATACTGACACCGGGAACCGATGAGATCGTTGAGAAGAAATCCAGATTTATCGGATATGCACAGCCGGTTTCTTCGGAAGAAGAAGCGTATGCATTTGTAGAAAGTGTCAAGAAGAAACATTATGATGCACGGCATAATTGTCATGCATTTGCGATCGGAAAAGAGAATACACTCTACCGTTTTTCTGATGACGGAGAACCGCAGGGAACGGCAGGAAAGCCGATATTAGAAGTGATATCGGGAAATCAGGTAACGGATATCTGTATCGTGGTTACAAGATATTTTGGCGGGACTCTGCTGGGAACCGGAGGACTTGTCCGGGCATATACAGAAGCAGCCAAACTTGCCCTTGCAGATGCCGGCATCCATCAGATGCGGCGCATGAAGCTTATGGATATCACCTGCTCCTATAATGATTCCGGCAAAGTACAGTATCTTTTATCAACAAATGAGATCAGCATAGAGAATACAGAATATGGTGCAGACGTAACCTTCCACACAGCAGTTCCTGTCGCTGACGTATCCATGATCGAAAAGAAGATCACAGAAGCAACAGCAGCCCGCGCGGTCATCGACGAAAAAGGCGAGAAATTCGTATAAACAGGACTCATACCTTTTACGCCAATTAATTTAAAGTGAATATAAAATAAGCTTGCCTGTGACGCT
>DJPV01000078.1:0-1255 GCA_002437435.1 Lachnospiraceae bacterium UBA6403
TTCTTAACCAAACCCTGGTTATCTCTGAATTGACAACAAATGGCTCTGTGAACTATAATAAGACATGTCCTTTAATTATCCCCTCTGGTTTATGTTTTATCTAATCAGGGGGGATAATTATTTCATTCTTTTATAGTCATCCACTTACCAAAAGTTACATCAAACAGTACCATTTATTACATTAATGAACTTTTCTCTTTTATTTCTGATATGGTGGTCTTGTCGACAAATCAGGTACCGGAAATTAAGAGGAATAATCAATGTATAATCACAACAAAGATAGCAATAATATTACACCTACCACAGCACACAAATCCGCACCAGCAGATATTCGTCAAATTTTCCCGGCTCGGAAAAAAGATGACTTTTTAAAAGATTTGCAAAAAGATGTCAACACCTATAGCAAATATCTGGATTTGAACAATGAATGGCGAAATCGATTTGTAGATTTTATGGAAGGAAACAAATCTCTTCCTTTAACCTATGATCCATTCTTTAAAGCACTGTTTAACCCTGATGTCTATCCTGGAAGACTATCTCATTTGCTTAGCAGCATCATAGGAATTAATGTTACAGTTCAGAGCGTTCTATCACAGGAAAACCGTTTACTGCCAACTTCACCATTGTTAATTATGGATATCATCGTACAGTTGGAAGATGGCTCTATTGCAAATGTGGAGATTCAGAAAATACATTATGCATTTTCAGGCGAGCGCATGTCTTGTTATTCGTCCGATCTTCTTCTCCGTCAATATACACGAGTCAAGGGAGAAAAAGGAGATCAATTCACCTATCACGATATCAAGACTGTATATACAATCGTCATGTTCGAAGACAGTCCCCTTGAATGTAAATCTTCTGATAATTTTATCCATCACGGAAAAACAAATTTTAATACAGGCATTGATCTTCATCTTTTGCAGGAATACTATGTTATCGCCCTTGACATATTTAAGAATAACAAGTATGCTAAAGTAAAGAATGAACTTAATGCATGGTTATCTCTGCTAACAGCTGATTCTATAGATGACCTTGCTACACTAATATCCGACTATCCCTGGATGGAAAAGATCTGTTGGGATATGTCCGAATACTTATATCGTCCAAAGGAGGTTATCGGTATGTATTCACAAGCCTTAGCAAAAGCAGATGAAAATACTGTTAATTATATGATTGAACAGATGAAGAAAGCATTGGAAGAAAAAGATGCCACTTTGTCTGAAATGGATGCGGCTTTATCTGAAAAGGACGCTGC
>DJPV01000078.1:1342-25662 GCA_002437435.1 Lachnospiraceae bacterium UBA6403
TGCTTTGTCTGAAAAGGACGCTGAAATTGCTGCATTACAGGCAAAACTTGCTGCGTTAGAACACTAACGCGCAAGTTCTTTAACATAATTATTTTTACATAATAATCCCCGGCTATAATGCTTATTCATTTTATCTTTTGATTAAACATTATAGCCGGGAATTTTATCTGTTCATGATGTAATCACCATTTCGCAATTGCTTATTTTCTTGTTTCTGCTACATATCCTATAAAATCTTTTTGATGTCATTGCTCATAGTAACATATATACAACCGTACTGCCTATGATGCTGACAAACGTATTCTTTTTCCATACATGAAGGACGACGCAGACTGCGGCTGCGATCAGTTTCTTATAACCGCCATTTAAGAATTCGGTCGGTACTTCCTTCAGGCAGTACACGATCAGCACCGCCATGATGGCTGCCGGAAGGATTCGTCCAAGATACCGAATTTTCTCAGGGATTTGTTTTCTTTTTCCAAGAATGGTAAATGGGAGCGCCCGCATAAACAAAGTCGCCGCTGCAGACACAAGGATGCAGATCAGTACATATCGATCATTCATGGGCTTCCACCTTCCTTTCACAGATCAGCAACAGACCTGATACCAGAATCAAAGTTGGAAGAAGAAAATAATCTTTTCCTATTAACAGCAGCAAGAGCACACCTCCGATAAACCCGGCAAGTGCCGGCAAATGCACTTTCACACTTCTCCATTGATCGATCGCGATCGTAATAAATAATGCTGTCATACAGAAATCGATTCCCTCTAATTTCACAGGAAGGATCTGACCGAGTATGCCGCCAAGTACAGCGCCCACCATCCAGGATATACGACTGAATAATGCCACATAAAACATAATATCAAATCTGCGCTTCCGGTCATTTGCCTTCTCTGCGCTACGATCTCTTATCACTTCAGAAGACAGCATGGAACAATTGACGGCATATGTCTCATCCGTCATTGTGTGAACCATATATGGATAACGCTTACCCATTTTCTTGAAATCTTCAACAAATGTCAGTCCGTAAAAGAACTGTCTGCTGTTCATGAACAATGCAGTAAGTGCGATCGTGAGAATCGATGCACCACTGCTTAAGAATGTTACCAGCACAAACTGAAATGCACCGGTATATACAGTCAGACTGGTAAACAGTGACCAGAACCAGGGAAGTCCCGCTTCCTGCATCGTAAGTCCGTATGCCATACTGACAAAGAGATAACTTCCGGTGATCGGCAAAGCCTTCACAAATGCCTGTTTTAATACTTCTTTTCTGTCAACAGTCTCCCCAGTCATAATTTTTCTCTATACTCCTAACTCGTCATCCAACATCTTTTATAAAAACATCCGGTTTCGATAAGCGTCTTTTTTCATTCCATCCTGTTTTTCTGCACCAGACACGTCTACGGTATCTCTGATTATTCCTCGCATTACAGAATCTCCGAAATCTTTGCCAGTACCGCTTCTGCCAGTGCCTTATGTCCTTCTTCATCCATGTGCTCCTGATCCCGTTCCGATGGTACGGCATAATCAGAAGCCGCCAGATAATAAAGGCCTTCTTCTTCTGCGATCTGCCGGTAAACCTCCGGCAACGCTTTGGACACCTGTACAGAATTCTTTCCAAATTCCGGATCAAATCCATCCCAGACCTTCTCGCCCAGTGCGATCGGTGACATCAGAAGAATCTTTGCGGATGGTGCGCCCTCCCGGATCTGTCGCACCAGTTTACGGATACCCAGTCCGATACTGCCTGCTGTTGCACCGTAAAATGTCTTACAGTCATTTGTACCAAGCATTAAAATGATCAGATCCTCCGGCTTATGTGTTTCTAATATGATCGGAAGGAGTTCACTGCCACGTCTGCCCGGACGAAGTGGATCGTCAAATACTGTGGTTCTGCCACACAGACCTTCCTCCTGTACAATATATCCCTTTTCCATCAGTCCGGTTCCTACAATTCCGGTCCATCTGGTATCCCAGTCATAGCGTTCCGCCGTTCCCGGCACATAACCGTATGTGTTTGAATCACCAAAGCATAATACCTGTCGCATGGCATTTCCTCCTTCTTATATTTTATCTTACTATTCCTATTTGGAATGTATGAATTATATAACAAATTCCAACGAAAATACAATACATAAATATTAGAATCCGCTATAACTTTCTCTTATAACCAGTTGCCGTATATAACAATAAAAACTCTACAGCACTCTGCCTCTGATGGCTGCTCTTGTTATAAAATAACATTGCGAGATTTCGTTGTGAACTGCACATTGCCAGTAAATACGAGTGCTTGTCTGAGTAAGCTACACTAACCTCAGACTTCGCACTAACGCTCGTCTTCACTAAGTGTTCCGCTCAAGCGAAGGCGAGTTAGCACAGGAGTATTTACGAATCAGGCATGTGCAGTGAACAGAAATCATAGCAATTATTTATAATAAGCATAATACCCAGTCCCCGAACACAGTAGAGTTTTTACTATTTATTACTCCAACTCAAATGCTCCGGTATAAAGCTGGTAATAGGTTCCTTTCTTTGCGATCAGATCCTCATGTGTACCACGTTCAATGATTGCGCCATGATCCAGTACCATGATAACATCCGAATTCTTAACTGTAGACAAACGGTGTGCAATAACAAATACAGTTCTGCCTTCCATCAGCCGGTCCATTCCCTGCTGAACCATTGCCTCTGTTCTCGTATCGATAGAGGAGGTTGCTTCATCCAGTATCATAACCGGTGGATTTGATACTGCTGCTCTTGCGATCGAGATCAACTGACGCTGTCCCTGTGACAATCCGCTTCCATCTCCGGCAAGTACCGTGTCATAGCCATTTGGCAGCATCATAATGAAGTTATGCGCATTTGCAAGTTTGGCTGCTGCGATACATTCCTCATCCGTGGCGTTTGGATTTCCATATTTCAGGTTCTCCATAACCGTTCCGGTAAACAGATTGACTTCCTGTAATACGATGCCGAGTGATGCCCGAAGATCTTTCTTGCGGATCTTATTAATATTGATTCCGTCGTACCGGATCTTACCATCGTCGATATCATAGAAGCGATTGATCAGATTGGTGATCGTCGTTTTTCCTGCTCCGGTCGCACCTACAAATGCGATCTTCTGACCCGGTTTCGCATAGAGCGTCACATCACGCAGGATCTGTTTGTCAGGATTGTAGCTGAAATCCACATGATCCAGAACGATATCGCCCTCTAATCTCTGGTAAGTAAGGCTGCCATCCTCATGCGGATGCTTCCACGCCCAGATTCCGGTCCGTTCCTTCACTTCCACCAGCTCACCATTTTCCTCTTTGACATTTGCAAGTGTTACATAACCATTATCCACTTCCGGTTCTTCATCGATCAGCTTAAAGATACGTTCCGCACCCGCAAGTGCTGTTACGATCGCATTGAACTGATTTGAAAGCTGTGAGATCGGATTGGTGAAATTCTTCGACAACGTGAGGAAGGAGGCGATCATACCAAGAGTGGCTGTATTTGTTCCGACCAGAGTCAGATTCGTTGCACCGGAGATCGCAAGCCATGCACCAACAACCGCAACCACTACATACTGCACATAACCAAGTGCATTCATCACCGGCATCATACCATTTGCATATCCATTTGCACTGGCTGCCGCCTGCTGCCATTCCTGATTCTTCTTCTGAAAATCTTCTCTGGCTTTCTCCTCATGGCAGAATACCTTAACAACCTTCTGTCCATTGACCATTTCCTCGATATAACCATCTAATGCGCCAAGTGTCTGCTGCTGTTTTATAAAATAAAATCCACTCTTGCCACCGATGACCTTCACCAGCTTCATGATGAAGAACAGCATCACAACAACGATCAGCGTCAGATAAATGCTCTGATATAACATACAGCAGAATACCGCAACAACCGTACAGATCGATGAGATCATCTGTGAAAGTGACTGTGCGATCATCTGACGAAGCGTATCGGTATCATTTGTATAGCAGCTCATGATATCTCCGTGTGTATGCGTATCAAAATAACGGATCGGCAGGCTCTGCATTTTCTCAAACATCTCATCTCGTATGGTTTTCAGAGTTCCCTGTGCGATTCCTACCATCAGGTAGTTATAAAACCATGTAGAAAATACTCCGATCAGGTAAATAACGCCTACCATAAAAAGAGCTTTGATCAGTCCGGTATAAACCGGATGCTCCATTGCAAGGATCGGTGTGATATAATCATCGATCAGTATCTCGATAAACATTGCTGACGCTACACTTGCAAGCGTGCTTAAGATAATGCAGATAAATACAACAACCAGCGTCTTCTTATAGGCTCCAATGTAGGACAGCAGCCGTCTGGCTGTATCTTTATTGATTCTACTGCCCTGTTCTCTGTCGGGTGCGTTCATCTGTTTCTTCTGTTTACTCATCCTGACCGCCTCCCTTCTGCTGTGATTCATATACTTCTCTGTAGATTGGACTCTTTATGATCAATTCTTCATGTGTATCTACATCCATGATCTTACCATCATCCAATACCACGATCTTATCTGCATGCTGGACAGAGGAAATTCTCTGCGCAATGATGATCTTGGTCGTATTCGGCAGATATTCGGCAAATGCTTTCTGGATCATCGCATCGGTCTTCGTATCAACCGCACTGGTTGAATCATCGAGGATCAATATCTTCGGTTTCTTAAGAAGTGCCCGAGCAATACAAAGACGCTGTTTCTGTCCGCCGGAGACATTTGTTCCACCCTGCTCGATATAGGTATCATATCCATCCGGCATCGCCTCAACGAATTCATCTGCACAGGCAAGGCGGCAGGCTTCTTTTACTTCTTCATCCGTCGCCTGTTCATTGCCCCAGCGGAGGTTCTCTTTTATCGTTCCTGAAAACAGTTCATTCTTCTGAAGAACCATGGCAACCGCATCACGAAGCACCTGCAGATCATATTTGCGGACATCCACACCACCGACCATAAGTGTTCCGCCCGTCACATCATACAGACGAGGGATCAACTGGACAAATGAAGACTTCGACGAACCGGTTCCACCGATAATACCAACGGTCTCACCGGATCGAATCTTAAGATCTGCTCCGTTAATAACTTTCTTGTCTGCACGCTTGCTGTAAGAAAAATCTACATGATCATACACGATCGAACCATCTGCAACTGTCTGAACCGGGTTCTCCGGATTCTGAATCGTGGTTGTCTCCTCAAGCACCTCAACGATACGTTCTGTTGAAGATCGGGATATCATGATCATGACAAATACCATGGATAACATCATAAGTGACATCAATATCTGCATCGCATATGTGATAAGTGCAGTCAGCTTACCGGTCGTAAGTCCGAGTGCTTCATTATTTCCACTTGCCACGATGGCTTTTGCTCCGATCCATGAAATTGCGATCATACATCCATACATGAAGAACTGCATCAAAGGAGAGTTAAATGCCAGGATTCTCTCTGCCTTTACAAAATCCTTATAGATATCGCCTGATGCATGTTTGAATTTACTGATCTCGGTATCCTGTGAATTAAAGGATTTGACAACCCGCATTCCCTTTACATTTTCCTGAACAATGTTATTCAGGCCGTCATATTTGTGGAATACCCGCTCGAAGATCGGATGCACCTTGGTTGCTATGAATATCAGGCCAAATCCCATAAAAGGAATAACGATCAGGAATATCCATGCCAGCTTTGCATTGATCGTAAAGGATACGATCACGGAAAAGATCAGCATGATCGGGCCTCTGACCGCAATACGGATGATCATCTGATATGCATTCTGAATATTCGTTACATCTGTGGTCAGTCTTGTTACGATAGACGAAGTGGAAAACTTGTCTATATTTGAAAATGAAAATGTCTGGACATTATCATAGATATCCTGCCGCAGATTTGCGGAAAATCCTGCTGATGCTTTCGCACCGAGAATTGCTGCAAGCACGCCTGTTAAAAGCTGTAAGGCTGCAAGCACAATCAGCCATATTCCATCCTTTACGACAATTCCCATCTTTCCGCCTTCGATACCAAAATCCAACAGATTGGACATACAAAGTGGAATTAAAATCTCAAATACAACTTCAATTGCTGCACAGAATATCGTAAGCAGCGTTGGCTTCTTATATTCCCGCAGACTTTTTAATAATTTTCTGATCATACGTCCTCCTTCTTTCTTTATCTGATGTTTTCATATAATTTTTCAAGCAGCTTTTTGACCTGCGCCGCTTCATCCTCTGAAAAAGAATGAAGCAGTCTCTGCTCTGCCGCTCTCCTGCCTTCATACATTTTATTGAGCAGTTTTTCAGCTTCGCCGGTGCTGCATACCATCTTATTTCGTTTATTATTCTCATCCAGATGGCAGGTCAGATAACCTTTCTTTTCCAGACGATTCACGATACCGACAACCGTCGGATGTGCCACATCCAGAAATACCTCGATCTCCTTCTGTGTCACCATTCCACCATTCCAGTATACATATTCAATCACTCTTGCCTGTGAACTGGTCAGATCCACATCACGCAGATATGTGTCAAATCCCGCCTTCAGCTTGTCATTGATCCGCTTGATATAATAACCAATGTCCTTTTCCAGACCACACGGCAGCTTCCGACCTGTATCCATGTCTTTTTCCTGTTCCATTACAGTTCCTTTCTTTTATTTACAGCTATGTATAATATCTTGGATACGCTTTTACATTTAATGTTATATAGCTTTTATATCTTATACATACCATATATCTTTCCATGTGTAGCACGCTACATTTTATCTCAAAAAAAAGTTTGTGTCAACAACCCTTCCTGCTTTTTATATTAAAAAGACATAAAATCTTTCTCTTATAGTCAATTATTTAATAATACAAAAAACTCTACAGCACTTGGTCACGGGGGATGGCTCTTGTTATAAAATAACATTGCGAGATTTCGTTGTTGCTGAGTCAGCGTAAGCTACACTAACCTCAAACTACGCTAACGCTCGTCTTCACTAAGTGCTCCGCTCAAGTTAGCACAGGAGTATTTACGAATAGAGCAATGTCCAGAGAACAGAAATCGCAGCACGTTATTTATAACAAGCGCCACCCCCGTGACCATGTACTGTAGAGTTTCAAACCCCTTTTCTATGAATCACACATCCGGTATCCAACCCCTAACTCATTTGTTATGTAATTCTCCTTACCGGGAACTGCACCGAACTTCTTTCGGATATTTGCCATGTTCACCTGAAGCTTCTTTCGGCTTCCCGAATCATTATAGCCCCAGATCTCGTTGATAATAAAACTGTACGTCAGCATCTTACCGGCATGTTCAGACAGTAACGCCACGATATTATATTCCGTCTGTGTCAGCTTCACTTCATTTCCGGCAATCGTAACCAGTCTTGCATCATAATTGATAACCAGCTCTCCGACCTCAAATCTACCGCCCGGACGCATCCCATTCTCTGCCCGATGTGTTGCGATACGAAGTGCCGACCGGACTCTTGCCACGAGTTCATTGGAACTGAATGGTTTGGTCACATAATCATTTGCACCCTCATTTAATGCATCTACCTTATCTCTCTCATCAGAACGTGCAGACAAAACGATAATCGGTGTAAATGACGACTTCCGCACCTCGCGTAAAAATGTCATTCCATCTCGATCCGGCAGTCCAAGATCTAAGATGACCAGATCCGGGCGATGCGATGCAAACATCATCTGTCCTCCCTGACAGGAATATGCGGAAAGCGCCTGATATCCATTTGCTTCCATCAATGCGCTGATCAGATTGTTTATATGCTCTTCATCTTCAATTATCAAGATCTTATATCTGTTATTAATCATTTTCTGCCTCCTCCATATCCAGTGTGAACCGTACAACTGTACCGCCATCTTTCAGATTCTCTGCCGAGATTTCACCACCATGTGCCTTTACGATCGTTGTACATACCGATAATCCGATCCCTGCATTTTTCTTACTGCTGTCAAGACCGGATTCCCCATAGATCAGTTTTCCTGCAAATATATCTTTTACCTTGTCAACCGGAATCCCGCACCCGTTATCCCGTATCTCAAATACTGCAAAATGACCACTCGTATATACCCGAAGCCCCAGTTTATTCATTCCTTCTGCATGCTGAACTGCATTTTCCAGCAGATTCAGGATCAACTGTTCAACCAGTATCGCATCCATCGGGATCATGATAAGTTCATCGGGAATGTCGATATCAACATTTTGATTCTCATATCGTTTATTGAATTTCACCAGAACAGAGTCCAGCAGTTCATCCAGAGCGATCGGGATCTTGATGATCTTGACATTTTTTCCATCCAGTCTGGTAATTGATAACATATTCTCAACCATTCGAGACAACCACTGCGCATCCTGCTTGATCCCACGAAGCATGCTTTTCTTCTGTTCATCGGTAAATTCATTTTTATCATCTAACATTGCAGAACTTGCACCATAGATCGTTGTAAGCGGAGTCCTGAAATCATGTGAAACAGACCTGAGCAGATTTGCCCGCATCTTCTCCTGCTCACTTTCAGCTTTTAACTGTTCCTGGCTCTTTAATTTATTTGTAAAGCCACAGGTGATAACCGCAATGGCTATCATGATGACTGCGGAGATCAGATTTTCAGGAATCGTAAAATTAATCTTAAAATACGGAAATGTGAATGCATAATTCACCGCCAGAATGCTGCTGACAGATGCGATCGCACCATACAGGAAACCATCTGTAATAACAGACACCAGAAATACATCCAACAAAAAAATAGCCGGTATCAATGTCTGGTTTCCCCACTCTTTTTGCAAAAGCAGTGATAACAGGAATCCACACACCAATATGATCACCGTAGTAAAAAAGTTTTTCAAGAAATTCAAGAATCTGTTCATCTCTTTCTCCGCTGTATCTTTATATTTGTAATCTGTTATAACAAAAGTATCTATTCCCGTCAATTCTGGCAGCTATTATCATACATGCACATTTTGAACTATCGTAATATTTATTGTAGCACGTTTTATGGTTAAGGCACGGTAAAAAGGCAGAAAAAGAAGACCTGATATCTGCGTTTCTCGGTACAGTTATCAGATCTTCCTTCGTCCGTTCCAATGCATGCTTTTCATATTTTACAACCATAATCTACTGCACTCATTCTGAGTTTTCACAATCTTGCAGCAAGGAGAGCCGATCAGGCTGAAAATATATGTCCTCTCTGACATAAATGCATATATTATGAACTTTTCCCTCTCATCAATATATCGGTTTTCGATATATCTATAAAGCTATTATAACAGAACATTTATCAGGTACAATAAACCTGTCGTAATCAACCGTTTTCCCGTCGTAATCGACGTGTTTCTTTAAATTTCGGAAACTGCGTTGTGTCTATGCAGTCAGATACAGATGGGATTCTTTCCTGTTATTCCACTGAAATCCCTCATACCGCTCCATAACGAGCTGAATGATCTGCTTATTATTCCGTATCTCTTTCCTGCTGTCAGAATTCATCTCGATGCCCTTCATACGAAGTCCGGTTCCTTTAAACGCAACCTGAATATTTCCATCTGAAGATTCCGATGGTGCGATCTGAATCCGGAGTGTCCGGGGCAGTGACTCTGATCCGGGATTCTGCTCATTCACGCCCTTGTCTTCATTCAACAGAATAACATTATGTATCATCCGCTCGATCAGGAATCCTATGTCCAGTTCTACATTTGTATCAATCTGAATTTCTTCTGCTGCAACTTCCAGATGAATACCTGCATCCTCACAGGCAGATGTAACATTATTTAATGCCAGATTCAGGATTGAAAGATCTGTGTACTCTATATACTCCTTCTGTTTGCCCGGTTTCAGATCTTCCTGTAACTGTCTGATCTGCTCCTGTTCCTTCCGGACATCTCCTGCCAGATCAAGTATATGCACATAATTATACAGATCATGCTTGATATCCCGCAGCCTGTTGTAATCAGCCAGAAGCTTCTCATAATCCTCTTTCTGCTGCTTCATCTTTGCTTCCAGAAAACGTATCATTTTTCTTTGATAGCTATTATATACGATCGTATACAGATGATAAGTAGCTATAAAAGCAGATGCCCAGATTCCCAGTCCTATTAACTGTGACATCAGATCAACCTCTTTTACCCTAGTCACAAAATAAATGGTCAAAATCATATATCCGGTTCCAACGGCCAGAACCCACACCATGCTTCTGGCAAATGACTGTCTCCGGAACTTCCTGTATGGCATAAATGTCCGCATAAACCAGACTTCAATGATCGTTCCTATACCCTCACGCAAGGCTTCGACTCCAAGCCAGATAAGCAATGCCTTTGCACTGTATAATACCGGTGTATCATTATATGCATAACCAAACAGTTCTTCGATCGCTGCTGACATCGTCACCGTAACAAGATCAAATGTCATAATACCCACCATAAATGATACCATATTTATAACCATACACTCTTTCCGATATAATACAACGCCTACAAGCATCATCACAAATCCATAAATATAAATGATGACACGAAGCCATGCCGGTGCATCAAGCTGTATACCTGTATTTACTAAAACGCGGATGAAAAATAGATTTAATATATTTAAACCCAGATATATCCGGTCTCTCCTTCCACGTTCCATTCCCATATAAGCGCCCAGATAAATATTAAATTGTAATGCAGTGATCAGGGCTGCTCCGAGCACCTGTAAGAATGTCCATATGTTCATTTAATATCCCGCTTTCTCTGTTCCGGTCACTATATCCCGCATCCATTTTACGACTTTTTTCTTGTCTTATATTAACAAATTTACTATAATATTACCAGTTGATTAGAGATAATTCTACTTGAAAATTACCATTTGCAGGGGGCAACAAATATGAACTTAAAACTTTTATTATGCGATGATTCGGATTTACAATTAAAAAAAACAACAAACTTTGTACATTCCTGTCTGGATACTTACACCTCATTTACATCCATGATCGTTCCCTACAAGCCGGAAGAATTAGAAAAGCTGCTTGAAACCGATACGGGCAACTACGATATCGCAATTTTAGATATCGAGATGGGCAACTTCAACGGTATTGACTTTGCTTCCAAGCTTAATCAATGCTGCCCACAGTGTGCAGTCATCTTTCTCACCAGCCATACTGACTATATATCTGAATCTTACGAAGTCCGTCACATCTACTATGTTACGAAAGATTCCATACAGGAATATCTGCCTAAGGCTCTGGATAAAGCGGTTCAGCTTACAATTGAACGAAAGACACGCTTTCTGGACGTTATCTCAAACCGGAAACGATACGCTCTTCCATGCGACACGATTACCTATATCGAACGGCTCAGCCGGGAGATCATTATTTATACCGACAATGGGGAAACCTATAAAGTATACGAATCCCTTCAGGCTGTAAGTGAACGTCTGCCGTCCTATTTCTCACAATGCCATAGTTCTTTCATGATCAATCTTGGATGTGTAAAAAATATCGCATCACAGGAAACCGAGCTGACTGGCGGCATCAAACTGCCTGTTGGCAGACGCTATGCAAAACCATTCAAAGCCGACTACCTCAAATATATCTCTGAACACTCTATGTTGTAGCTACAACATGATCGCGACTTCGAAGGTATCACCTTTGTCCGCGAACTCAACCGTGCCATCATATCTGGCAACGATCTGTTTTATGATACGGACGCCTCTTCCATGGTTTTCTGCATCCAGCTTCGTTGTATGGAATTGATTTTCCATAACAGAAATCTCCGTTCTTTTGGAATTTTCAATCGTTATAAAAAAGTTGCTTCCACGATTTAATATCGATATGTGTATGTATCTTGTGTTTTTCTCACTCTGATCTTCCACCGGTACAGACTCAGCTGCTTCGATCGCATTGTCTAACAGATTGGCAAACAGCCGGATCTTATCGACATCTTCCATCCGGATCTCCGGTAAACCGATCGGGATATTATAGGTAAATGCGATCTGCTTTTCTTTTGCAAGATCCCGCTTATCTGAGATCGTGCAGTCAAGGATCGTGTCATTTGTCACGATCATCTGTCTGATCTGTTCGATCTCCTTCTTCTTTTTTTCTATGTATTCTTTGGTATCTTTCTGTTCTCTGATCAGTTCGTTGATCTCATTTGAAATCTCATAGATCTTTTTATTGGTATCTTCGATCGTCTTCATATGCGTATACGAAGACTGAATACTTCTTGTAAACTGCTGTCTTTTCTTTTTTAGTTTTTTTGCTGAAATGATATTGTAGATCATCGATCCTGTAAGCGCAATAACTACTACTGCTATAATTATCCATGTTGTCTCGTTTATCTGTGGCATAGTATCCTCTGATTCTTTTATATTGTAAATCCGCCACACACTTACTCAGATATAAAATAACACTCAATACTTAAATATCCTATATATGTATGTCCGAATTTTAGTATATCTGTTATTTTCATCCTGTCAACAGTCTTTTCCCCTTCTGTCTCTTTCTCCAAATGATACTTTAGCTATATCTTTATTTTATATAAAAAATATATAAACAGGTTGACTCTTTCTTTTTTAAAGCTATAATGGTTCTAAAAAGAACTTTTTTAGAAATGAGGCATGCATATGAGCATTCAATCACCATCCAATATTTTTGATATGACAAAAAGCCTGATGAAGCTTCAGGAAAATTATCTGGAAAGTGTCCGTACAGACTATGACCTTTCACGGATCGAAGTTATCATCATTACTTTTTTGCACAACAATCCATCCTATGATACCGCCAGAGACATCGTGGAATTCCGTATGCTCCAGCGTGGAAATGTGTCCACAGCTATTGATTCTCTCGCAGACAAAGGTTATCTGACCAGATATACGGATACAAATGATAAACGGATCATCCATCTGAAGCTCTCCGATAAAACAAAACCGGTTGTTCATGCGATCGAGGAAAAGCAGGATGAGCTGATCTCCTGTATCTTTGAAGGTTTTTCGGATGATGAACGGAAGAATTTTGCAGCCTATAACGAACGATTATATGGAAATGTGTTATCACATTTAAAATAATATCATTGTAATCCCATCTTGGGGATAACAAGCAGTTCACATACTACTTGTATTCAGGCAATCTCATTCATAAATCAGTTTATATACAATGTTAAGATACCAGCAAAAGAAATGAGGAATATATATGAAAGAACAAAAACCTGCTTCCGGCATGACAACTTCAAACAACGCAATCTCCCCAGACCGGGAATTTCTGGCAAAGGAACCGATCGGCAGACTGCTGGCAAAACTTGCCCTTCCTACCGTTGCCGCACAGATGATCAATATGCTGTATAACATCGTTGATCGTATTTACATCGGTCATATCCCACAAAACGGTTCACTGGCACTTACCGGTGTCGGCGTCTGTATGCCCCTTATCATGATCATCTCCGCTTTTGCGGCTCTGGTCGGAAACGGTGGAGCTCCACGGGCTACGATCTATATGGGTAAGAATAAAAAAGATGACGCGGAGAAAATACTCGGTAACTGCTTTACTATGCAGATCATTCTGTCCATTATACTGACTGCTGTTCTGTTAATCTGGAATCGTGACCTGCTTCTGGCATTTGGCGCAAGCAAAAACACCATGGGTTATGCAGTCTCTTATATGAATATCTATGCGATCGGAACGATCTTCGTTCAGCTTACCCTTGGCATGAATGCATTCATCACCGCACAGGGCTTCGCCAAAGAGGGTATGTTATCCGTTCTGATCGGTGCAATCGCCAATATCATCTTAGACCCGATCTTTATCTTTGCACTTCATATGGGTGTAAAAGGTGCTGCCCTTGCAACGATCATTTCTCAGGGCTGTTCCTGCATCTGGGTCTTAAGCTTCCTGTTCGGCAGACGGACAACACTCCGTATCCGTGTGAAAAACCTCGGTTTGCAGGCATCCTATATCCTGCCATGTCTGGCACTCGGCTCTGCTGTCTTTATCATGCAGGGAAGTGAAAGCATCATATCCATATGCTTCAACTCCTCCCTTCTGAAATATGGCGGAGATATGGCTGTCGGTGCTATGACGATCCTTACCAGTGTCATGCAGTTCGCCATGCTCCCACTTCAGGGTCTTGGTCAGGGTGCTCAGCCGATCATCAGTTATAACTACGGTGCAAAAAATGCATCCAGAGTAAAGGATGCATTCAAACTTCTGCTGAAAGCCAGCCTGACATATTCTGTTCTGCTGTGGCTTTGCATTATGTGTTTTCCTCAGGTCTTTGCATCCATCTTTACCCCAGATGCTGCTCTGATCGAATTTACCAAAGCTGCGCTTCGATACTACCTTGCGGTTATGTTCTTATTTGGAATCCAGATCTCCTGTCAGATGGCATTCAACGCCCTCGGCAATGCTCCGGCATCCATCATCGTTGCGATCATGCGTAAATTCGTTCTGTTGATCCCACTGATCTTCATTATGCCGCATATCTACACAGCAGATAAGACAATGGCTGTCTACATGGCGGAACCGATCGCAGACCTGATCGCCGTAACCTTCACCACCATCCTGTTCTTCTTCCAGTTCAGAAAGGCTCTGCGGGAGATTGAATAAATTAATAAATAATCCTATCAGATAAAATGACCGGATAATCATATCCTGCTCTTACGGGCATATGACTAGCCGGTCGTTTATATTTTCTCATTATTCTTTTCATTAATTGATTTTTCATCAAGCTTTTCCATGTTTTAATTCAGGTAACACCGTGGCACACATTGTAAAGAAGCTGGCACATCCGCCGATCAGATTGGAAATCGGTTCTGCCCAGAATACGCCATCCACTCCGAGATTTCCTATCCTTGGAAGCAGGATGGTAAGCGGCACTACAATAAATGCCTTTCGAAGCAGAGAAAAGAATGTAGCTTTTTTTGCCTTCCCAAGTGCAAGGAATACGCTCTGCCCGGTAAACTGCAATGCCATAAAACAAAATCCAAAGAAATAAATATGTAATGCCGGAACACCTTTCTTGATCAGTTCCGGTGAATGATTAAAGATACGGATAAACGGTTCCGGGAACAGTCTGAGAATGCCCCATGCTGCAAAGGTATAGGTCACGCATAATATAGTCAGGAAACGGATCGCTTTCCGTACCTTCTCGTATGCCCCTTCTCCATAATTAAAGCTCATGACTGGGGACGCTCCATTTGTAATACCCATGACCGGAAGTGTACAGATATCGCGCACGGAATTCAACACGGTCATAACACCCACATAGATATCGCCGCCATAGACCTGAAGTGTCGCATTACATACAACCTGCACCAGACTGTTTGTAAATGCCATGATGAAGCTGGATACACCCAGACTGATGATCCGCAAAACCCGTCTCCACTTCAGCCACATACAGTTCCACTTCAAATGAAGCACTGCCCGTTTTCCGGTCAGGAATACAAGTACCCAGACCGCCGAGCAAAACTGGGAAATAATCGTTGCAATAGCCGCTCCTCTTACTCCCAGATTTAAAACAAAGATAAATACAGGATCCAGAATTATATTTAAGACAGCTCCGATCAGAACCGATATCATCCCTGTATTTCCAAATCCCTGACTGTTGATAAACGGATTCATCCCTACCGATACCATGACAAATACTGTTCCAAGCAGATAGATCTGAATATATGAACCCGCATATGGAAACGTGTCATCACTTGCCCCAAACAGGTACAGGATCGGTTTATAAAAGATCAATCCGATAACCGTCAAAACAATTCCTGTTCCGATCAACAAAGTAAATGCATTTCCCATCAGATACTCTGCTTCTTTATCATTGCCCTTACCACGTTCCATGGAACAAAGCGGTGCGCCTCCATTTCCATACAGATAGGTAAAGGCGGTGATCAGCGAGATGATCGGAAAGCACAGACCTACCCCTGTCAGTGCCATTGTACCAACTTCCGGGATTCGTCCAATATAGATCCGGTCAACTACGTTATATAAAAGATTAAGTAGCTGTGCCAGAATCATTGGTACAGCTACTTCTATAATATTTCTATATACATTTCCACTTGAGAAATCTGTCTGATGTGCCTGCAATACCATTGTCCTCTTTCAAAATAACATATAATTCGATTCATTCTGTCCCATCTTTATTTACAAAAGCTTTCTCCGCCAGGAAATGCTTTTCAGAACTGTCTTTTATATTATATTCTTTTTTGAATTGAAGTCAAACAACATTATTACATAGATTTATCCCGTCCCAATACATTCTTCTCCACCAGAATTTTTTCACATGGAGAAACCGATTATTGATCATAATCTATCTCACACATGATAGAGGCTGACTGTCTTTTCGATCAGTGCCAGTTCTTCTGATTCCATCTTGGTTGTTCTCTGCTTCTCAGCAGCTTTCAGATTACTGAGTATCTGCTTCGGCTTTGATGCGCCGATCAGAACAGTTGTAACCTCCGGTTTATTCAGCAGCCATGCGATCGCAAGCTCTGATAAGCTCATTTTATAACCTGATGCTATGTCGTTTAACTCTGTCAGAAGCGGACGCATCGATACGACCTGATCTTCATGAAGAAACCGTCCGTCTCTTGCAACCCGGCTGTCCTTTGGAATATTCTTCAGATATTTATCGGTTAACATTCCCTGTGCCAAAGGTGAAAAGCAGATCAGTCCTCTGCCGGATGCATAGGTCTGCTTCAACAGTCCGTTCTTCTCAATTGTACGATCCAGAATACTATAACGGTTCTGATTGATGATAAATGGACAATGGAGTTCATCCAGAATCCGTTCTGCCTTTGCCATTGTCGAGCCATCATAATTCGACAGACCTACATATAACGCCTTACCACTTCTTACTATCTGGGCAAGTGCTTCCATCGTTTCTTCTAATGGTGTATTCGGATCCATACGGTGATGATAGAAGATATCTACATACGGAAGTCCCATTCTCTTTAAGCTCTGATCCAGACTTGCGATCAGGTACTTGCGGCTACCCCAATTACCATAAGGACCCTCCCACATATCATATCCTGCTTTTGTACTGATCACCAGTTCATCTCTGTAAGCACTCATTTCTTCCCGGAGAATTCTGCCGAAGTTTTCCTCTGCACTTCCATATACCGGGCCGTAATTATTCGCCAGGTCAAAATGTGTGATGCCGTGATCGAATGCGGTAAAACACATCTGTTTCATATTCTCATAATTATCTACACTGCCAAAATTATGCCAGAGTCCTAGCGCGATCGGTGGAAGCATCAGACCACTTTTACCACAATGGCGGTAAAAATCCGTTCCTTCTACCTCTGTATATCTGATCTTTGAAGCTGTATAACATGCCATATTAACTAACCCCTTTCTTAAACAAACAGGCAATTGTACCTTCTCTATGCCACTGTATTCCGGCATGTTTACAATTGCCTGTCTGTTATTCATTTACTGTATTTTTTAATTTATTTATGCACCATAACCGTCCGGATTCATGCTCTGCCATCTCCATGAATCTGCACACATCTCATCAATTCCGTACTCTGCTTCCCAGCCAAGTTCCTTCTTGGCAAGTGTTGCATCCGAATAACAGATTGCGATATCACCTGCACGACGAGGCTTGATCTCATAAGGGATCTTCTTACCGCATGCTTTCTCAAATGCTTTAACAACATCTAAAACGCTGTATCCTTTTCCGGTTCCAAGATTGTAAATCTTCACACCCGGATTCTCTTTGATCTTATTGATCGCTTTTACATGGCCTTTTGCAAGATCCACAACATGGATATAATCTCTGACACCTGTTCCATCCGGTGTATCATAGTCATCGCCAAATACTCCAAGACAAGGAAGCTTTCCTACTGCTACCTGTGCTACATAAGGAAGCAGGTTGTTTGGAATACCCTTTGGATCTTCTCCGATCAGGCCGCTCTTATGTGCTCCGATTGGGTTAAAGTAACGAAGCAGGATAACATTCCATTCCGGATCTGCTGTGTGGATATCTGTCAGGATCTGCTCAAGCATATGCTTGGTCCAGCCGTAAGGATTTGTGCAGACACCCTTTGGACATTCCTCTGTAATCGGGATAAATGCAGGATTACCATATACGGTTGCAGATGATGAGAAGATGATGTTCTTGCAACCATTCTCACGCATTGCCTTGCAAAGTGTCAATGTACCTGAAATGTTATTCTCGTAATATTCGAGTGGCTTACGAACAGATTCGCCAACTGCCTTTAAGCCTGCAAAATGAATTACTGTATCCGGCTTCTCTTTTGCAAAGATTTCATTCATTGCATCCAGATCACGGATGTCTTTCTCATAAAATGTTACATCTTTTCCTGTTATCTCTTTTATTCTACCAATTACTTTCGGACTTGCATTATACAAATTATCAACTACTACTACATCATATCCTGCTTCTAACAACTCAACGCAAGTATGACTTCCAATATAACCAGCACCACCTGTTACTAAGATCTTCATATCATAATCCTCCTGTAAAATAAATTCTTAATCTTCGGTTATCATAACATTTATCGATACCAGATTTTCTGTTATAATAACCTCTATCATCATTATACACGAGAATAAAAACTAATCAATAGTTTTTGCTAAATTTTTACTAAAAGTTAGTAAATTTTATTATTTGTGTTTACCGCATGAACTCTACCGCATGCTTACGCTTCCATATCGGCATCAGGTTACGCTGGCACGTCGGATTCTTCCGCTGCTCAATCCCGATCGTATGAAAGAAGGTCTTCCAGAGTTCGGTAAATTCATCCTTCAACAATTCCGTCTGCCGGAGAGTCTCCATTTCTTCATCCGATAACTCCCGCAGGTACATTTTCTGTGTCTTTTCCTCCGTATACCGGTTCTGCTCTGAAATCTCTCTCCCTTTATCTGCCTGCTTTTCCTGCTGCCCTGAGTAATGTTTTCCCGGATGGATCACCGCATACTTCCGGTTATCGTCAAGAATCATAAAATATTCGTCCGGCATCCGGTCTGCAAAATGCTCTGCCACCTGATAAATCACATCATGCTTCGGTTCCAGATGACAGACATACACCTTATTATCGATTGAATTGAATCTTGCAAATTCCCGGAAATGATGGATCTCATTTCCAACTGCCCGCCGAATCTCCAGCATCCGGCTAACCGGAGGCTCTGCAAGCATCCCGATCACCCTTGGACCCGCCTGAAATCCGATCCGCAGAAACCGGTAGATATCGTCCAAAACATCATCTTCCATCAGACAGGCATAATATACATCGATATATGCCTGCATCCCGATCTTATTTCGAATGGAACGCAGAACCTTTTCTGTCTTTTCTGCATCGGCATCCACATGAA
The DNA here is from genome assembly GCA_002437435.1 of Lachnospiraceae bacterium UBA6403. Classification (GTDB taxonomy): domain Bacteria; phylum Bacillota; class Clostridia; order Lachnospirales; family Lachnospiraceae; genus Coprococcus. Next base: position 20,645 of record DJPV01000078.1, read on the forward strand.
CATACTCGTCAAATAAGGTTGCCTGCACGATCGGCTCCGTCCGTAACTGCACCTTATCATGCCCGACCCGGAGTGCATAGACCCATGCATCATAGATGCAGGTCATCATATCTTCTAATTGATGTTTACAGGTAAATATCCTCATATTTACATTCTCCCATCTATATCCATATTGTCTCTTCACACAATTGTCTGTTTCCAAATAGGATTTTACATTTACCCACAAATCAATTTGGAACTCCAAATACTCCCTGAGCATCAAAGAAGGACAACTGCTTATATTCTTCTTCCTTATGCTCTACCTGCCAGTTCTCTTTTGCGTGCTCTCCGATCAGTTGTCTGGTAATATACTGCTCCTCGATCGGTATCTTATACATCATCCGTCCGCCACAGGTAATAAAATAATGCGCCCGTTTCAGCACCACTCCCATCTTCTTCAGATGGTCAAATTCCAGATGTCCGTACCGTCTCGCCTTTACGATCCTGCCTGCTGATTTCGGTCCTATGCCCGGCACACGAAGCAGTGTATCATAAGGAGCTGTCTGCACTTCGAGCGGAAACTGGTCCAGATGCCTGATCGCCCAGTCACATTTCGGGTCCATGCGGACATTAAAGTTCGGTTGTTCCTCCGACAACAATTCATCCGCCTGAAATCCATAAAACCGCAGCAGCCAGTCTGCCTGATACAATCGGTGTTCTCTTAAAAGCGGAACCGGAGTCTCAAGAGACGGAAGTGCCGAGTCCTCATTTACCGGAATATACGCTGAATAAAAGACACGTTTCAGATCATAGTTCTGGTATAACTTCTGTGTCGTCTGAACCAGTGTGTAATCACTCTCATCGGATGCCCCAATGATCATCTGCGTACTCTGTCCCGCCGGTGCAAATGTCCGTGGCTTCCATGTATCCTTTGTTGCCGGAGCAAAAGACGCTGCTTTCTTCCAAAGAGAGCCACCTCCGTTGCTCTGTGCACCGGTCAGCCGTAGCTGCTCTTTTCCAAATATGCTTCCCGGCAGATAACGGTTTCCCAGACTTCGTTCCATTCTCGTATCTTTTCCTATCAGGGTTCTCGTCTCGGCGATCGTATCACGCACTTTCCCCATCGGAGTCATAATCGTCTGAAAGCTCTTATTCGGAGCAAGCTTCTTTAAACTCTCCGCAGTCGGCAGCTCCAGATTCACACTGATACGGTCTGCCAGAAATCCGGCAGCCGCAAGCAGTTCATCCGGTGCACCCGGAATCGTCTTTACATGAATATATCCATTGAACCGATATTTTGTACGGAGAAGCTGTAAAGTTATACAGATCTGCTCCATCGTATATGCCGGATCACGGATCACCCCGGAGCTTAAGAACAGCCCTTCTATATAATTTCTCTTATAAAATTCGATCGTCAGTTCACAGATCTCCTCCGGCGTAAAGGTTGCGCGCTCGACATCATTTGATACACGGTTCACACAATATTTGCAGTCATAGATGCAGTGATTCGTCATCAGGATCTTGAGCAGGGAGATACAGCGCCCGTCTGATGCAAAGCTGTGACAGATTCCACAGGATCGTGCATTTCCAAGCATTCCTTCCTTTCCTTTGCGATCCACTCCACTGGATGTACATGCCACATCATACTTCGCCGCATCCGCCAGTATATGTAATTTTTCCTGTATGGTTTTGTTTGCTTTTAATTCGAACATATGTTTATTATAAGAACTTGCGTTCGATTTTTCAAGTGGAAATTTTTGTTTTTACGGACGAAAAAGGCTTCCTGAAGTTTTTGAATCAAAATAAATGCGACTATTACATATTATTCCATAAGACGCTTCCGCTCTAATCCTACTCTGTATAACTTCGAACTAACCTCGGCAAAGCCTCGCCAAGGTCTCAGTTATCGTGCAGCGGTACATAAAGTTGCAAAAGACGCAACTTAAGTACCGGTCTCGGATAAGGCTTACTTCATAATAGTAATATCGCATTCATTTTGTTTTAAAACACTGGCATTCAGGCAGACTTACTTCATAATAATACTCTCGTCCATTTTATTCAAAAATAATACTTTGCAAATAGGTTTGATTTAGCTGCAATATTAACAGGAAGCCTTTTTCTGTCTTTGTAATAAACTATATGCATATTTCCACATTTAAAAATCAAACTGGTAATTGTTTCATATTGTGAAAATGTTACAGAATTGTTACAATTCCATTGTACTCGATCGATACATTTATAAATTACAACAGGAGGATTTTTATTATGTGTATTAACTATAACTGTTCAGATCTTTGGAATATGATCTGCAAGTATCTTGGTTTAGGCTGTTAATTTAAAATAATAAAATTGATATTGCTATTGGAATAACTAATATATAGTGTTTATCAGAATATCATATTTTGCCTATAATAAAAAAAATGGAAGGCTCCGCGGCGTCCCGCAGGTCTTCCATTTTTATTTTCTGCTTTTAATTATTTCTTCTTATTCTTTAAGTCTGTCACCAGAATCATTGCTGCGCCGACTGCCATAACGATCGCACCGGCTAACAGGAAGATGATTCCATAGCCCAGACTATAGACTATATCGCTATTGGCATTATTCTTGATCTGAACCATCGTGTTTACCAGGTCGATCAGGATAACAGCCAGCGCCAGACCAGAGGTAAGAAGCGTCCATTTTCTTGCATTTTTAAAAACCATCATGATGCATGTGATCAACGCAAAGAATATAACAAGAACCCCATCTCCACTCAGGAAATTGATAGATTCCGTTGTTCCGTCCACAGTTGCCTGTACGAAGGGCTGAAAGTTTGCCCATATCAGAAGCATCGCCATCAGTCCGATCAGAACTCTTCCGATGGCAACAGGTTTCGGTGTTTCCATCTTCACATTTGCTACATTTGAAAATCGTTTGGAGATTCCTCCATAGGTCTTACTGTAATCCATAATGGATAAATCTTTTTCTCTGTGCTCTCCACTGCCGGAGGTTGTCTGCACAGAATCTTTCTCATTCTGCTCTGCCATAAAAAACTCCTTTTATTCCTACTCTTCTTCCATTTTCTTAGGCAAAACCAGATTCAAGATAATTGCCACAAGGAAAACAACAGCTACACAATTCTCTGCAAATACCGTCTCGATGATCTTTGGAAAAATGTTAAATATCTCAGGCACCTGTGTAAAGCCAAGTCCGATACTTAAGGACAAGGCTACGATCGTGATATTTCTCTGAGAATATCCACACCGTCCAAGCATCTGGATACCACTGACTACGATCGTTCCGAACATCATGATCGTACATCCGCCAAGAACTGCATCCGGCAGGGTTGCAAGTACAGCACCAAAGATCGGGAAGATACCTGCAAGGATCATAATGATCGCACCGGTTGCGATCGTGAAACGATTTACAACCTTTGTCATTGCTACCAGACCAACATTCTGACTGAATGATGTGATCGGCAGACATCCAAATACAGATGATAATGCACTGATAAATCCATCACATGCGATCGAGCCGGATGTCTCTTTTGTTGTTACATCACGGCCAAGACCGGATACTGCAAGTGCCGATGTATCACCGATCGTCTCGGTTGCTGATACCAGGAAGATCAATGTTACGGAAATGATCGCATTAAAATTAAATTCCGGTTTGAACGGCATGATCTTTGGAAATGCTATAACCGATGTATCATGAAGTGCCGAGAAATCAACCATTCCCATGCACACTGCAAGGATATAGCCAACGATCAGCCCAAATAACACAGACAACTGCTTCCAGTAGGATTTTGCAAATATATGGAACACCAGACAACACAACAGAGTTACAACGCCGAAGATCCAGTTCTCTTTGGATCCAAAATTGTCACTTCCGCTTCCACCACCAAAAGACGAAGCACCAACTGACAAAAGTGAAAATCCAATCGCAGTTACAACACTGGCCGCTACTACCGGTGTGATGATCTTCGTCCAGTATTTTGCCAGTAAGCCGAGGCAGCCTTCGATCAGACCACCGACTAAGACCGCACCCACGATCGCATTATATCCATATGTTGGTCCGATATAACAGAATACAGATACAAAGGTAAAACTGATACCCATAACAATCGGAAGTCCGGAACCAATCTTCCAGATTGGGAACATCTGAATCAGGGATCCAATACCGGCGATGATCATCGCACTCTGTATCAGATCTGCACGCTGTGATGCGTCCAAACCACATGCCCCTGCAACAATAATGATCGGTGCAATATTGGCTACAAACATTGCAAGAATATGCTGCAATCCGAATGGAATTGCTTTTCCGACGGGAACCCTGCCATCTAACTTATAAATATTGTCCATTGAAGCCTGAGACTTTTCTTTTTTACTCATTGCTTCCTCCCTGCTCCCGGAAAACGATCTTTCCTGTCGCTGCATCCATCTCGTCTACGATCGCCAAAGATTCCAGATGATAACCCAGATTTCTGATGATCTGTCCGCCGGTCTGGAAGCCTTTTTCGATTACGATACCGATTCCTGCAACATTTGCACCGGCCGATGTCACGATAGAGATCAGTCCCTGAAGCGCACAGCCATTCGCCAGAAAATCATCAATGATCAGAACATTGTCACCGGGATTTAAAAACTTCTTTGATACAATAACCTGATTCTTACACTTATGGGTAAAGGATTCTACCTCTGCCACATATACATCGCCTTCTATATTGATGCTCTTTGATTTCTTTGCAAAGATAACAGGCACATCAAACTGTCGTGCTGTCACACATGCAATTCCGATTCCGGACGCCTCTATCGTAAGGATCTTGTTGATCGGCGTTCCGTCAAAACGCTTCTTAAACTCTTCACCGATCTGATCGAATAACCGGATATCCATCTGGTGATTCAAAAAGCTGTCAACCTTTAATACATTTCCTTCTTTTACAATTCCGTCTTTTACAATTCTTTCTTCTAAGAAATTCAACTGTAGTTCCTCCTTGAGATTGCTTTCGTCCTTAACAAACAATTAGTACAATCATACATCATTTCCCGACGAGATTCTAC
>DJPV01000007.1 GCA_002437435.1 Lachnospiraceae bacterium UBA6403
GCTTCCTCAACGCTTACCGCTACAGCCACCGTCATGCCGACCATAGGATTGTTACCAGCACCGATCAGACCCATCATTTCTACGTGAGCAGGTACAGATGATGAACCAGCGAACTGAGCATCACTATGCATACGTCCAAGTGTATCTGTCATACCGTATGAAGCAGGACCTGCTGCCATGTTATCTGGGTGAAGTGTACGACCTGTACCACCACCTGAAGCAACTGAGAAGTACTTCTTTCCTAACTCGTTACATTCTTTCTTGTAGGTACCAGCTACTGGATGCTGGAAACGAGTTGGGTTTGTTGAGTTACCGGTGATAGATACGTCAACACCCTCTTTGTGCATGATAGCAACACCTTCTGGTACAGAGTTTGCACCATAGCAGTTAACCTTTGCACGAAGTCCTTCTGAATAAGACTTTCTAAATACTTCCTTAACTGTGTTTGTATATGGATCATACTCAGTCTCAACAAATGTGAAACCGTTAATTCTTGAAATAATCTGAGCAGCGTCCTTACCAAGACCGTTTAAGATAACACGGAGTGGCTCTTTACGAACTTTGTTAGCTTTCTCTGCGATACCGATCGCACCTTCTGCTGCTGCGAATGACTCATGTCCTGCTAAGAAACAGAAACACTTTGTCTCCTCTTCCAGTAACATCTTACCAAGGTTACCATGTCCAAGACCAACCTTACGGGTATCAGCAACTGAACCTGGAATACAGAATGACTGAAGTCCTTCACCGATTGCTGCTGCAGCTTCTGAAGCCTTTCTGCAGTTCTTCTTGATTGCGATAGCTGCACCTACTATATATGCCCAACATGCATTCTCAAAACAAATAGGCTGAATGCTCTTTACCTGATTGTATACATCTAAACCAGCATCCTTTGTGATCTTCTCTGCCTCTTCGATTGAGGAGATACCGTAGCTGTTTAATACTTCATTGATCTGTTTGATTCTTCTTTCATATGATTCAAATAATGCCATTATATCGTTACCTCCTTCTATTATTTCTCAATCTCTTTGTCTGTACGTGGGTCAATGAGCTTAACTGCATCTGCAACACGTCCATACTGTCCACATGACTTCTCATAAGCTGTGTTAGGGTCATCACCCTTCTTAATGAAATCAGTCATCTTACCAAGGTTAACGAATTTATATCCAATGATCATACCCTCTTCATCAAGAGCAATAGCATTTACATATCCTTCAGCCATCTCAAGGTATCTAGGTCCCTTCTTTAATGTACCATACATAGTACCAACCTGTGAACGAAGTCCCTTACCAAGATCTTCAAGACCAGCACCGATAGCAAGTCCGTCCTCTGAGAATGCACTCTGTGAACGACCGTATACGATCTGTAAGAATAACTCTCTCATAGCTGTGTTGATAGCATCACAAACAAGGTCTGTGTTAAGAGCTTCCATAACTGTAAGTCCCGGAAGGATCTCTGCTGCCATAGCTGCTGAATGAGTCATACCTGAACATCCAACTGTCTCAACTAATGCTTCCTGAATAATTCCTTCCTTAACATTTAATGTCAGCTTGCAGGCACCCTGCTGTGGTGCACACCAGCCAATACCATGTGTAAAGCCTGAAATATCCTTTACTTCTTTTGCCTGTACCCATTTTGCTTCTTCTGGAATTGGAGCACATCCATGATGTACGCCCTGTCCAACTGGGCACATGTTTTCAACTTCCTGTGAATAAATCATTGTGAATCTCCTTTCGAAATATGAAAATCTGCTTAAAGCGGTTATGAATATCTATTCTTTTTCGTAACCATCAGACATATTTTCTCATAAACCGTCAATTAAGTCTATACCAATTAATAAAAAATATCAATAAGTTTGTCTAAAAATTTGCCATGTTTTTCGATTCATATTATAATTATTTAGGTTCGCTTTTATCTTTTTTTAATTCCTGTGAACCAATCCTACATTGTATAAAGAAAAGAGGAATACACATGCGATTTATAGATCTTCATGTCCATACAACTGCTTCTGACGGTTCATTTACTCCATCCGAAGTATGCCGGATGGCACTTGATAAAGGACTTGCCGCTCTGGCGATCACCGACCATGATACAGTCGATGGAATCCCGGAAGCAGTCCGGTTCATGAACGGCTATCAGTCAGACCCGGGTACAAAAAATTCTCTCCCTATGGAACTGATTCCCGGCATCGAACTTTCCTGCAATTATGATCCACAAGAGATCCATATCCTGGGCTTCTATATGGACTATACCAATCTCGGACTCCTTGCTGAATTAAATGCTCTAAAAGAAGCACGTTTTAACCGTAATGTGAAAATGTGCAAGCTGTTTCAACGTGACGGTATTGATATGACTATCGAAAAACTTCAGAAAGGAAATCCGGATACAGTCATTACCCGTGCGCATTTTGCAAGAGTTCTGATCGAGGACGGCATCGTCAAAAATAAGGATCAGGCATTTAAAAAATACCTTGGAGAAAAATGCAAATACTATCTTCCGAAACCGGAAGTCACCTGCGAGCGTGCTCTCTCGATCATCAACCAATATGGTAAATGTGCAGTTCTTGCACATCCATTACTCTATAAACTTGGGTATAACCAGATTGAGGAATTACTGGACTATCTGAAACCACTTGGGTTAAAGGGCTTAGAAGCTTATCATTCTTCTAACAATTCCTATGAAAGCGGAAAGCTCCGGGCGATCGCAGACAGACATGGACTGTTTGTCTCCGGCGGTACGGATTTCCACGGCGTGATCAAACCGGACATTTCTCTTGGAACCGGGCGCGGCGGCATGCGGATCACCACAGGGATTCTGGACAATATTAAAGCACAGCTTTCTGAAAAATTGTAATATCAAACTTATATACAGAAAAAATCTCCACATTCAGTTTTTCTACTGAATATGGAGACTTTTTCTCTGTTCTTTAGGAAATTATTCTTTATTTCTTTTCCTTGTCTTCTTCCACTACTGCTGCATTCTTCTTTTCAAGCTCTGCAACTGCATTCTTATGCATTGGAATACGACAGTTCTTGTTATTACCAAATTCAACAATGATAGTTGTGTCATCTACAATATCAAGAATCGTGCCATAGAAACCGCTGGTTGTCATAATATTGTCACCCGGCTCCATCTGGTTATGCATTTCCTCTGTCTTGGCCTTCTGCTTCTTCTGTGGACGGATCATCATGAAGTAGATAATTGCAACAAAGATCAGGATATATACAATGACGAACATCGTGTTCATGCTGCCTGAATTATTATTTGTACTACTGCTTAAAACCATTCCTAATGTGTTCATAATATTCTCCTTCTAAAATTCATTTGATGTTAAACTCTCTATCATAGACTTTTTATACGATGCATATGAGCCTTCTTCGATAGCCTGTCTAATCTCTTTCATCATATTATTATAAAAATACAAATTATGCAAGACACAAAATCTCATGCCGAGCATTTCATTTGCCTTTAACAGATGTCTGATATATCCTCTGCTGTAATGCTGACATGCCGGACATCCACAGCCTTCTTCGATCGGTCTGTCATCTGTCTCATATTTTGCATTCTTCAGATTCAGCTTCCCATGCTTTGTATATACATGCGCATGTCGTCCGTTTCTGGATGGATATACACAGTCAAAGAAATCAACACCACGGTCAACAGCTTCCAGTATATTGATCGGAGTTCCGACACCCATCAGATAAACCGGTTTATTTTCCGGAAGATATGGCACGGTCACATCCAGAATATGATACATCTCTTCTGCTGTCTCTCCAACTGCCAGTCCACCGATAGCATACCCCGGCAGATCAAGCTCTGCGATCCTTTTTGCATGGTCGATACGGATATCCTCATATACTGCACCCTGATTAATTCCGAATAACATCTGTTCCTTATTGATCGTATCCGACAGGCTGTTTAATCGTGTCATCTCTGTCTTACAGCGTTCCAGCCAGCGGTAGGTTCTTGCAACTGAATTCTCCACATAAGAACGCTCTGCCTTTGCAGGTGCACACTCGTCAAATGCCATTGCGATCGTAGATGCAAGATTGGACTGGATCTGCATGCTTTCCTCCGGTCCCATAAAGATCTTATGTCCATCTACATGTGAGTTAAATGTAACCCCTTCTTCTTTTATCTTGCGAAGTCCTGCAAGAGAAAACACCTGAAATCCACCGGAATCCGTAAGAATCGGGCGATCCCAATACATAAATTTGTGCAATCCACCCATTTTCTTTACGACCTCATCACCCGGTCTTACATGCAGATGATAAGTATTTGATAATTCGATCTGACAGCCGATCTCTTTCAGGTCTGTTGTCGCAACTGCCCCTTTTATCGCTGCAGCCGTTCCAACATTCATAAATACCGGAGTCTCAACTGTACCATGAACGGTTGTAAAGGTAGCTCTTTTTGCTCTGCCATCTTTACATATAATTTTATACATATTTACATATTCTCCTTTAATATTCTTACTCTATAATGCCCCAGTCTGAACAGAAATGCAACTGTTTCTTCCTATTTACTTTGTTTTTATCTGCAATTTAGCTGAAAATTGTAACATTTGTATCAAACACAAGCATTATTTATCATTTAATCACTCTGTTTTTATGCATATTTGCTTATTTTTTATCGACTTCTACATACCTTTACCATGCCTTAACCGAAAAATATTGACATTTTGTGCAATCTTCCTATAATGATAAACAAAAAATAATTACAATAAATAATAAGAAGAGATACCTTCTGTTTTTTTATTTTCAGGCATCTCTCAAGAAGGAGGAAACATGTTAGCATCCATCTTAGCAGTAACCATATTTCTGGCTATGTTTGTTTTGATCGTTCTTGATAAGATTGAACATCATCTTATAACGCTGGGCTGTGGATTACTCACTATCATCTTTGTCCTTGGTATCTGCCTGCACAGTGGCCAGGCTATCATGGAAGTGTTAAACGTTAAAAGTATTTTTACAACCAGCTTCTGGCATACAGTTGGTCAGTCATCGGAAGATTCCAGTGGTATCAGTTGGGCGACCATTATCTTTATTGCCGGTATGATGGTCATGGTTGAAGGTATGAAACGTGCAGGTTTCTTTACATGGCTCTGCATGCTGATCGCAAAGCTCGTACGATACAGAATCGTTCCGATTCTGATCACATTTATGATCCTTTCAGCATTCCTTTCCATGTTCATCGCAAGTATCACAGTTATCCTGTTCCTTGCGGCTGTAACAGTAGAGCTTTCTCAGTTATTAAAATTCAATCCGGTTCCAATGATCTTAGCAGAAGTTTTCTGCTCCAATCTCGGCGGAACGGCTACAGTCTGTGGCGATCCACCAAACATCATCATCGGTACCTCCCTCGGATTTTCATTCTTTGATTTTCTGACAAATACCGGTGTGTTTGTTGCTATCTCACTGGTTGTCATGATCGTATATTTTTATCTTGCATTTCGTAAGGAATTAAAGCAAAATGAAGGTGGGGTTGATACCTCAACAATACCAAGTCCTTCAGAAGCAATTACAGACAAGTCAGGATTTATCTTCAGTTGTGTTATTTTCCTGCTTTCTGTTGTTCTGTTACTTACCCAGACACAGACAGGGCTGACAGTTGCTGCAATCGGTGTTATAATAGCTATAATCACACTGATCTGTTCCGGCAAACATGCATTAGAGCTTATAAAGAAAGTCGATTATAAGACCCTGTTATTCTTTATCGGTTTATTTGTTGTCGTTGGTGGTCTGGAGCAGACTGGTATTCTGGAAGTTATTGCTAAGTTCATCAAAAACGTCAGTGGTGGAAACATGTATATTATGGTTGCCATTATCATCTGGCTCTCAGCTATATGCAGTGCCTTTATCGATAATGTTCCATTCGCTGCTACTATGGTTCCTGTTATCAAGGAACTTGCAGCTGGTAATGGTGGTGTTCTTGCCGTCCTTGCCTACTCATTAGCCATCGGTACAGATATTGGTGGAAATGCAACACCTATCGGTGCTTCCGCAAATGTTGTTGGTACTTCAGTAGCTGCTAAAGCAGGTCATCCGGTCGGATGGGGCGAATATTGTAAGAAGATGGCTCCTGCTACTATTCTTGTTATGATCATTTGTACACTTGGTGTATTTATTCGATATAACAGCGTCTTCTAAGGAACTTACATATTTTTAGGGAGGTTATAAAATATGGACAAACAGGTTATTATCACAATCGGTCGTGAATATGGAAGTGGCGGACATGTCATTGCACAGGATATTGCAAACCGTTTTAATATCCCATATTACAATCGTAATCTGATCGAAGAAGTTGCAAAACAGAATAATTTTGATACAGATAATATTAAAGACTATGACGAGTCACCAAGGAAATATCTGTTTTCTCGTACCGTTCAGGGATACAGCAATTCCCCTGAAGAAATCCTTGCAGGTCTTCAGTTTGACTTCATCAAGGAAAAGGCAGATGCTGGTGAATCCTTTGTTATCGTTGGCCGTTGTGCCGATTATGTCTTAAAGGATATGGACTGCATCGCTTCTTTCTTCATCGTTGCTGATGATGAAGCAAAGTTACAGCGTACAATGGAAACCAAGCAGTTATCCCCGCGTAATGCCGAAGCTACGATCAAGCGTCACGACCGTAACAGAAAGACATATTACAAGGATCACACGGATATGGAATGGGGAAACAGTAAGAACTATGATATGACGATCAATTCAACTGTCCTTGGTTTTAAAAAGACCGCCGATATCATTGAAGATTTCATTAAAACAAAGTTTGATTTGTAATTCATTATTTTCTGATAGATACAAAACCGGGTATGAAATATCATACCCGGTTTTGTGTTTTATTCATATCTCTCATCGATCACACGTTTTGTCTTCTTCTCGCTTCTTGGAAGCACGCCGATCTCTACCACCTTAACAAGTGGTGTAAATCCGATCCGGCTCTTTACTCTCTCTGCAATACGCTTGGATAATTCTATGAAATCTACGCTTCCATCTGTCTCTACATAGATTCGCATTGTATCTTTTCCATCCAGATGTGAGATACGGATCTGATACTCACTTGATAATTCAGGAAACTCCTTCAATACTTCTTCGATCTGACTTGGAAATACATTTACACCCTTGATCTTCATCATATCATCCGTTCTTCCCATGATTACATCCAGTCTTGGATGCTTGCAGCCACATGGACAATCTCCCGGAATGATCCTTGAGAGGTCATGTGTACGATAACGGATCAGCGGTGCGCCCTCTTTTACAAGTGTTGTTATAACGATCTCTCCCATTTCGCCATCCGGAACCGGCTCTAAAGTTACAGGATCAAGAATCTCGATATAAATATAATCATCCCAGTAATGCATACCGTTGTCATATTTACAACTGATTCCGATACCCGGTCCATAGATCTCTGTTAAACCATAGATATCGTATAATTCGATTCCCAGTTCCTCTGAGATACGTTTTCTCATCTTGTCACCCCAGCGTTCAGAACCGATCACACCTTTCTTCAGGCATATCTTATCTTTAATACCACGCTTCTCGATCTCCTCTGCAAGAAGAAGCGCATAAGAAGATGTTGAACAAAGAACGGTAGATTTCATATCCTGCATCATCTGAAGCTGTTTATCCGTATTTCCTGGACCCATAGGTATAACCATAGCACCCAACTTCTCTGCACCGTTCTGGAAGCCGATCCCTGCCGTCCAGAGTCCATATCCCGGTGTAATCTGTATACGATCCATATTTGTAATACCGGCAAGCTCATAACAACGCCTGAACATGATCGCCCAGTCATCTACATCCTTGGCTGTATATGGAATAATAACCGGAAGTCCGGTTGTTCCTGATGATGAGTGAATACGAACGATCTCACTCTCAGGTGCTGTCATCAAGCCAAGCGGATACGCATCTCTCAGATCTTTTTTCTCTGAAAATGGAAGCTTCTTAAAATCCTCTGGTGTAGAAATTCTGGTAATTCCTGCTTCCTCCAGTTTCTTTCCATAAAAACTTTCAGCCTTAACCAATGCTTCGATCTGTTTATTGACCTGACTGATCTGTAACTCTGAAATCTCCATTATTTATCCTCCGATTTTTTCTATTATATATATTATTATTGAATATAATCAAGTGCTCTGAAATTCAACTCATGTAATTTCTCCGGCAGTCTCTTTATCAGCGCCTGTTTGATGTCTTCTTTTTCAAGTCCCAGCATACCGGTTGAAATTGCTGCTCCAAGCATTAAGACATTTAACACCTTTGCAGAACCAAGAGTTTCACATGCCTGATCCGTATCGATCACCAGAACCTGTTCTACCTGTGTTTTCAGATAATCGATCATAGTTGCTCCGTTATAACCGGTCTTCGCCAGTGATGCTGTAACCGGCATAACCGCACGATTGCTGACGACTACTGCTCCACCTTTTTTCAGATATGGAAGCATCCGTACTGTTTCTCCCGGTTCAAATCCCAAAATCATATCTGCTGTTCCTTTTGCTATCATTGGTGAATACAAATTTTCACCCATTCTTACATGACTGAATACACTGCCTCCACGTTGTGCCATTCCGATCGTTTCCGCACTCATAACTGGGATTCCCTTTTCCATGGCAGCGGCGGCGATCAGTTTCGATGCCAGTACTGTTCCCTGTCCACCAACACCACACAGAATAATATTCTTATTCATTTATGCCTGCCCCCTTTCTGCCTGTCCATCTCCTCCTATGGCATGTACCGGGCAAAGCTGGCTGCATAAGGTACATCCTGTACAGAGACTTTCATCGATACGAACCTTGCCATCAAATGTATAAAGTGCCGGACATCCGATTTCCCTGATACATTTCTGACAGCCTATACATGAGTCTGTATACACATGCATACATCTGGACGACTTCGTGATGGCTATACATGGTGATTTGAAAATAATCGCTTTCACATCCGGTTCTGCTGCAACACGGGCAACCGTCTGTACTGCTGCTTCATGCTCAAATGGATTGATCGTCTCTACCGTCTTAAGACCAATTCCTTTTAATATACCAACAATATCAATCTTATTGACAATATCTCCCATCATTGTATGTCCGGTTCCCGGATGTGGCTGGTGTCCTGTCATAGCTGTTGTTGAATTATCAAGAACGATCAATGTCATATCTGCCTGATTATAAACCGCATTGACAACACCCGGAATTGCCGATGCAAAAAATGTCGAATCTCCAACAAATGCAAAGCATGTTGTATCCGGTTCTGTATGATAAACACCCTGCGCAATTCCAAGTCCTGCGCCCATACACAGACAGGTATCAACCATATCAAGCGGCATAGCATTTCCAAGTGTATAACATCCGATATCTCCACAAAAGATCGTCTTTTTTCCCTTCATAGCACATTTTACATCATAGAAAGACGCACGATGCGGGCAGCCTGCACATAATACAGGAGGCCGTACCGGAAGCTCCGGTATCTCTGTTAAATCTGTCGGCTCATTCTTTTCACCTGCGACAAGCGCCTTGTACTGGTCTGCTGCAACTCCCTGATCTGATAAAAACTGTGTGATACTGTCCTTTACACTGTCGATCGTGTTCTCACCCGAAGCTGCTACATGACCGGTCAGCTTACCATAGATTTTTACCGGAAGATGATATTTGCCTGCTATATAAGTAAGCGCACGTTCGATCACTGGGTCCAGCTCTTCCACACATAAAACTGCATCTAACTGTTCCAGATATTCAACTGCTTTTCGTTCCGGAAATGGGAATGGTGTCGCTACTTTAAATATCGCTATTTTTTCTGCATCGTCTCCCAGTGCTTCCATTGTATATGTATAATTGATTCCACCGGTTGCGATACCAAATCTTGTCTCTGTCTTCCTGCTCACGACATTCTTATCATACTCAGAAAAGGTATCGGAAAGCTCAACGTTTCGCTTCTCAATATTTCGATGTGCCTGAAAGGACAGCTTCGGAAAAATAACCCACCGTTTGGAATCTTTTACAAATCCTTCCGGTCTATTCTTTTTATATTCTTCTGCGTCCTTTACTTCAATCGTTGCATATCCATGACATACTCTGGTCGTTGGCCTCAAGAATACCGGTGTCTTATATTTCTCTGAGTATTCAAATGCATCCTGAACCATCTCATAAGCTTCCTGCGCCGATGTAGGATCAAAGCACGGAACCTTTGAAAATGCTGCAAATGTTCTCGTATCCTGTTCTGTCTGTGACGAGATCGGACCCGGATCATCGGCAACAAGAATTACCATTCCTCCTTTTATTCCCACATACTCCAGGCTCATCAATGGATCCGATGCTACATTTAATCCAACCTGCTTCATCGTTACCATGACTCTTGCCCCGGAATATGCTGCACCGGCAGCTACCTCCATAGCAACCTTCTCATTGACTGACCATTCCACATAGCAGTCATTTGTTCTGTTCTTCGCAACTGTCTCAAGTACCTCTGTCGATGGTGTTCCCGGATATCCAGAAATCAAATTTACCCCGGCAGCAATAGCACCAAGTGCTATTGCCTCATTTCCCATTCGAAATTCCTTATGCATCTTTCTAACTCCTGTAAAAATCTTGTGAATATTTTTTATTATAAATCTTTAAAATGAAATTCTTTCTTTCCCGTTGCATAATCATCTACAATCTGTCCGCTTCCAAACAGCTTGTATTTGTAAGTAACAAGCCCTTCCAGACCAACCGGACCTCTTGCATGGATCTTACCTGTACTGATTCCAACTTCTGCACCAAAGCCATAACGGAAACCATCTGCAAACCGGGTGGAGCAATTCTGATAAACTCCGGCAGAATCTACCATCTGCATAAATAATTCAGCAGTCTCCGCATTTTCGGTAATGATACTATCCGTATGATGGGATCCGTATTTATTAATATGTGCGATCGCATCATTTACCGTATCTACAATCTTAACGGACACGATAAGATCTAGATATTCTTTGAACTCCTGTTCGTCGATCGTCTCTCCACCGATCAGATCTGTTACTTCCTTTGTTCCACGAAATGTGATTCCATTTTTCTTTAATGCTTTTGCAAGAACCGGAAGGAATTCTTCTGCTATATCTCTGTGGATCAGCAATGTTTCTACTGCATTACATGCTGCTGTATACTGTGTTTTTGCATCGATAATGATCGGAACTGCTTTATCTGGATCATAATCTTTATCTACATAAATGTGGCAAATGCCATCTGCATGTCCCATTACCGGAATCTTCGTATGATTCATAATATACTGCACAAAGCTGTTTGATCCTCTCGGTATCAGAAGATCAACCGTCTCATGGCACGACAGCAGTTCATCAATCTCACTGTGCTGCTCTGCCTGAAGCATACAGTCTGCTGGCAATCCTGCATCTATTATACTGTCATGTATGATCTGAAACAGAATACGATTCGTATATGTTGTCTCCTTGCCACCTTTCAAAATTGCACAGTTTCCACTCTTAATACAAAGTGATGATATCTGAACAAGAGCATCCGGTCTTGCTTCAAAAATAACACCGATAACACCGATTGGACAACTGACACGATTTAATATTAAGCCTTCATCCAACTGTCGTTTTAATGTCACCTTACCTAATGGATCAGGCAGAGTAACCAACTGCTCAATGCCCTTTATAACATCTCTGAGTTTCCCCTCATCGAATTTCAAACGCTTCATTACCGCCTGTGCAATGTGACTTTCTTCTGCCGCTGCCAGATCCCGTTTATTTTCTTTAAAAATCTCCACAGCATTCGCTTTTAAATTTGCTGCAGCCGTAAGGAGTGCCTTATTTCTCTGTTCCACTGAGGAAGCTGCCAGATAAGGCGCTGCCGCTTTCATTTTTATTGTTTCTTCTTTTATTCCCATACTTACTTCAATAGCTATCTGCTATTGTCTTTCCTTTCTATTACAATACATCTGTAATTATTGATCCTGTTCATACGATATTCTTCGATATATTAATATATCAGACTAATACCTTTTTACATATCGGCATACTACCATTTTTCACATTGTTTATATATGATTCACCATATCTATTTTATAGATTTATGTCTGTAATTGCAATAAAAACAGATGATCTTTTACCATTAATGGTTTGAAAATCTGGTAATTGTCATTAACCTCTTCAGCAATCATTTCACATTTTAAAAATATTTATGTATAAAAAAAAAGCGTTCAAAACGCTTTCTTTTTTTATAAACTGTTTCATGTACCTTCAGAATTTCA
>DJPV01000041.1 GCA_002437435.1 Lachnospiraceae bacterium UBA6403
ACCAAATGACATAAAGAAAATAGATGAGAAAGATCTGCCGGCGCTGGCACAGGAGATCCGTGAATTCCTGATCGCAAATGTCAGCGAAACGGGTGGACATCTGGCATCAAACCTTGGATGCGTGGAACTTACGATCGCACTTCACCGTGCAATGGATTTTCCAAATGACAAACTGGTATGGGATGTAGGACATCAGTCCTATGTGCATAAGATCCTGACCGGACGAAAAGATCAGATGATGTCACTTCGTCAGTTTGGTGGATTAAGCGGATTCCCAAAGACAAGTGAGAGTGATTGTGATGCTTTTAATACCGGACACAGTTCGACCGCGATGTCAGCGGCACTTGGTATGGCATGTGCAAGAGGGATCAAAAGAACACAGGAGAAGATCGCAGCAGTCGTCGGAGACGGTTCTTTCACCGGCGGTATGGTCTATGAAGCGTTAAATAACATGGCTGAGATTAAGACCGGATGTCTGATCGTGCTGAATGATAATGAGATGTCGATCGACCACAATGTAGGTGGAATGTCGAGCTACCTGAGTAAGCTTCGTGTTGGTCAGCCATATAATGATCTGAAAAATGGAATCGAGAAAGCACTGATGCATATACCGGTAGCAGGCGAGAAGCTTGCCAAAGGACTGAAGCGGTCAAAGGACTCTTTGAAGCAGATGTTTGTTCCGGGTATGTTCTTTGAAGAGATGGGTGTTACCTATATCGGACCGATTGATGGACACAATATAAGATTAATGGAAGAAACCTTCCGACGTGCATTTAAGTTAAATAAACCGATTCTGGTTCATGTAAAAACGATCAAAGGAAAAGGGTATAAATATGCGGAGAAGCATCCATGCTATTTCCATGGGATCAGTTCCTTTGATGTTGCGACCGGTAAGGTGAAAAATGTTGAAAAGGGTTTATCCTATACAGGTGTATTTGCAAGAAAGCTGGCAGAGCTTGGAACGGAAAATAACCGTATCGTTGCGATCACGGCAGCAATGAGCAAGGGAACCGGAGTCAATAAATTTGCAGAGAAATTCCCGGAGCGGATGTTTGATGTGGGAATCGCAGAAGAGCATGCTGTGACATTTGCGGCAGGACTTGCGGCAGAGGGCATGATTCCTGTAGTAGCGGTGTATTCTTCCTTCTTACAGCGTGCTTACGATCAGATCCTGCATGATGTCTGTATGCAGAACCTGCATGTGATATTTGCGATCGACCGTTCAGGGATGGTTGGCGCAGATGGTGAGACACATCAGGGAATCTTTGATACGGCATTTTTATCGCATATTCCGAATCTGGTCATTCTGGCTCCGAAGAATCGGTATGAGCTGACAAGAACGATGGAATGGGCAGTAGCCTATGACGGACCGGTTGCGATCAAATATGCCAGAGGACAGGCATATTATGGCTTAAAAGATTATAATGAGCCGGTCGAATATGGAAAGAGCGAGATTCTCCGTGAGGGAAGTGAGATCGCATTAGTGGCTGTTGGAAATATGGTAGAAGAAACCGAGAAATTATATAACCGGTTCTTACAGGAAGGCAGACAGGTGACCTTTGTCAATGCAAGATTTATTAAGCCGTTAGATAAAGCGATGATCAATTATCTGGCAGAGACTCATAAACTGATCGTAACGATCGAAGAGGGCATCCTGCATGGTGGTTACGGTGCTCTGGTTGAAGAATATCTGGAATCAAAGGCAAGTGATGTGAAGGTACTTCCGATTGCGATCGAAGATACCTTTGTCCGTCACGGAAGTGTAGAAGAGCTGAGAAAGATGTTGAAGATAGATGCTGAATCCATATATGACCGGATTCAGGATGTGATGGAGCAGAGATGAAAGAACGACTGGATGTAATGATGGTAAATCGTGGGCTTGCAGAGTCCAGAGAAAAAGCAAAAGCGATCATCATGTCGGGCATTGTCTATGTAGATAATATAAAAGAAGACAAGGCAGGATCGACATTTGATGAGAAAGCACAGATAGAAGTAAGAGGAAATACATTAAAATATGTGAGCCGCGGCGGCTTAAAACTTGAAAAGGCAATGGATTGTTTCGGAGTAAGTCTTGCAGGAAAAGTGGCAATGGATGTCGGATCTTCAACCGGCGGATTTACAGACTGTATGCTGCAAAATGGTGCAGTTAAGGTATATTCGGTGGATGTCGGACATGGACAGCTTGCATGGAAGCTTCGTAACGATGAACGGGTTGTCTGCATGGAGAAAACAAATATCCGTTATGTGACACCGGATGATATCGAAGACCGGATCGAATTTGCATCGATCGATGTATCCTTTATATCATTGACAAAGGTGCTTCCTCCGGTAAAAGAGCTTCTGACGGATGATGGAGAGATCGTGTGTCTGATCAAGCCGCAGTTTGAAGCCGGCAGAGAAAAGGTCGGTAAAAAGGGTGTTGTCAGAGATCAGAAGGTGCATATAGAAGTGGTTGAGATGATCGTTGATTTTGCAAGACAGATCGGATTTAAAACACTTGACTTAAGCTATTCACCGATCAAGGGACCGGAAGGAAACATCGAGTATCTTTTGTACATAACAAAGGATCAGACGAAGGAAAATAAAGAATCTGATATAAAGGCTATGGTGGAAGAATCACACAGATGCCTGTAAGAGGAGTAAAGATCTGATGAATCGTTTTATGATCGTGGTGAATCCCGATAAGGACACCGATTCGACAGTTACAAACAGAATACAGGGTTATCTGGAAACACATGGAGCAGCCTGTATGGTGAGGAATGTATTCCATCTGGAGGCTCAGGACTGGGAAGCTTTAAAGAAAGAGCAGTTTGACTGTGTACTGGTTCTTGGTGGTGATGGAACTCTTCTGCGTATGGCAGGTGAGACGGAAGATATCGATATACCGTTATTTGGCATTAATCTGGGTACGGTAGGCTTCCTGACAGAAGGGGAAGTTGCAAATATCGAGGAGATACTGGATCGGCTGCTGACAGATGATTTTACGATCGAAGAACGGATGATGGTTACCGGTACGGTTACAAAAGCAGATGGCACAACGTATCGCAAGAGTGCCTTAAATGATATCGTGATCAGCCGTGCAGGATTTTCCAGACTGATCGGGCTTAATGTATCTGTTGATGGACAGGTGCTTGATACATACGAGGCAGATGGTGTTGTGATATCGACACCGACCGGCTCTACCGGCTATAATCTGTCAGCGGGAGGACCGATCGTCAGCCCGGATGCAGAGCTGTTAGTGATCACACCGGTATCGCCACATTCACTGACTGCAAAGAGTATCGTATTATCCGGTAAAGAGAAGATCACGATAGAGATTACCAAGAAGCGTAAAACGCAGGATACAGAGGCGATCTGTTCCTTTGATGGTGGAAATGATGTGGAATTATCCGTTGGTGACCGGGTGGATATCCGCAAGTCGGAGAAGATCACCAGACTGATCAAAGCAAGTAATGTGAATTTTTATGAGATACTTAGAAATAAATTAGGAGGAAACTGAGATGAAATATCAAAGACAGGCAAAGATACTGGAGCTTGTTGAAAAATATGATATTGAAACACAGGATGATCTTCTGGAGAAACTGAAGGAAGAAGGGTTTCAGGCAACACAGGCAACCGTTTCCAGAGATATTCGGGAAATGAATCTGACGAAGGTATCCGTACCGGGAGCCAGACAGAAGTATGCTGTAGAGAAGAACAATCGTTATGAGACACTGGATTCCTATAAGAAGGTTCTGAGCACAGGAATTATTTCTGTAGATGCAGCGGAGAACCTGATCGTGATCAAGACGATCTCCGGTGTTGCCATGGCTGTAGCGGCTGCACTGGATCATATGGATATTGATGGGCTGATGGGCTGTATCGCAGGAGATGATACGATCTTCCTTGCTGTGAAGGATAAGAACCTGACGATGTCGATCAAGGCGCAGATTGAAAAGATGTAAATTCTGTTATTTTGTGCATGGAATACACAGGAGGACATATGCTTTTAAATGTACACATAAAAAATATTGCATTGATTGAAGATGCAAATATTAATTTTACAGATGGACTGAATATCTTAACCGGTGAGACCGGTGCAGGTAAGTCTATTATCATGGGAGCTTTAAAGATTGGTATGGGAGGCAAGCTTCCAAAAGATATGCTGAGAGATCCGGAAAAAGAAGGCTTCTGTCAGTTATTATTTTTTATTGATGATGAATCACTGGAGAAGCAGCTGCAGGAGCTTGGTGTTATACCTATACCGTCAGAGGATGGAGAGATCATCATAACCAGACGAATAGTAAATGGCAGAACCATGAATACTATTAATGACCGGACAGTAACAGCAGCAAAGTTAAAAGATGTTTCGGCACTTCTTGTGGATATGCATGCACAGCATGAGCAGCAGATCCTGTTGAAGAAGGCAGAGCATTTGAATATTCTGGATAAATTTGCAAAGAGACCGCTGGCTTCATTAAAACAGAAATATGAAGACTGCTATAAAACATTTGAAAATCTTCGAAAAGAACTGGAAGAGGGACAGATGGATGAGGGCGAGCGGAAACGGAAGCTGGAATATATTCAGTTTGAAGCCGGTGAGATCGAGGGTGCCAGACTGGTTTCTGGTGAAGATGAAGAACTGGAGAAGCAGTATCGTAAGATGGTGAATGCCAAGGATATTGTGGAAGCAGTTTCTGAGGTTTATTCGATCACAGGATATAACCGGAACGCATCTGCCGGAAATGAGATCGGACGTGCGCTTGCAAGCTTAAAAGCGGTAAAAGGTCTGGACGAGGAGATGGAGAGCATCTTCAGTGAGCTTACTAATATTGATTCGCTGTTAAATGATTTTAATGTATCGGTCAGTGATTATATGCAGAGTATGGAATTCGATGAATCGGAGTTCCATGAAGTCGAAGACCGGCTGAATACCATTAATAATTTAAAGGGAAAATACGGCAGAACGATAGACGACGTGCTTGCTTATCTGGAGCAGTTGAAGCAGGATGAAGCAAAGCTTGTGCAGTATGAGGAATATGCAGAAGAATTGCAGCAGAAAGTGAAAACAGCAAAAAAAGAACTGGATGAGGCAGCGGAAGCTTTAAGTGCAGAGCGAAAGATTCAGGCAAAAGAGTTATGTAAACGAGTATCAGAGGCACTGGAAGATCTGAGCTTTAATCAGATCCGGTTTGATATGCATTTTGACCGTCTGACACATCCGGGAACTTCCGGTATCGACGACTGTTATTTTGTTGTATCGACAAATGTCGGAGAAAAGGAACGTCCGCTTTATGAGGTCGCATCCGGTGGTGAGCTTTCGAGGATCATGCTTGCGATCAAATCCTGCATGGCATCAGAGGACAACATTGATACCCTGATATTTGATGAGATCGATGTCGGTATCAGTGGCAGAGCAGCATCAAGTGTGGCTGCAAAGCTTGCTGTTATATCAAAAGCGCATCAGGTGATCAGTATTACACATCTGCCACAGATCGCTGCAATGGCGGACAGTCATTACAGAATTGAAAAAGTGGTAAAGGATGGCAAGACGATCACGCAGATCTCCAAGTTAGACCGGGAAGAATCCGTGCTTGAGATCGCCAGACTGCTTGGCGGTGCGGAGATCACAAATGCCGCTGTTGAAAATGCAAGAGATATGAAAGAACTGGCAGACAAAGCAAAAATACACTAATTAAAAACAGAACAAAATAACCAATACTAAGAGTAGCAATAAATCAATTGCTGCTCTTTTTTACGCGGACAACGAACCAAAGTCTGTGCTTGCACAAGACCTTGGCGACTGTCGCGGTAACCATAAGAAACCAGCGGCATGTTTCTTATGGTTTGAGCGTCATTTACAGAAAGGAGTATTGGGATGGAAGAAGAAACAAAGACATCGAACCGTTACTGTTCGCTGCTGATCGGATTTTTAATCCTGGATCTGATTGCATTTTCACTGCTGGCAGCCTTTTATTTCTGGAATGGAAATATCGGAGATCAGGAGATCAGGTATGAAGATGCGGAGCTTGTATTTGACGATTTGTCCGACCGGAAGGTGATACCATCCGGTGAACCGGTCGGAATCTATCTGAAGACAGATGGCGTTATGGTCGTAGACTGTGGCGAAGTGGAAACTGTGCAGGGAGAGAAATGCTCTCCCTGTAACGGTCTGCTTCAGACAGGAGATTACATCACGGAAGTAAACGGAACGACCGTATCAACGAAAAAAGAACTGATGCAGGCTTTGTCCGGGAATATTACCGGAACTGTGAGGCTTACATTTCTGCGGGACGGAAAGCCTCAGTCTGCAGAGGTTACACCTGTGAAAACAAATAAAAATTCCTATATGCTGGGACTGTGGGTGAAGGATGATATATCGGGTATCGGAACAGTGACCTTCCTATGCGGCAATCAGTTTATGGCACTTGGACACAGTGTATCGGATAATGATACCGGACTTAAGATCAGCAGCACCAGTGGTGGAATCTATACAACGCATATAACGAAGATCAACCGTTCTTTTGTGTCGATGCCGGGACAGCTTCAGGGAACGATCCTTTATAAGAAGGATCTGATCGGGATCGTAGAAGGAAATTATGACAACGGAATCGGTGGTTATCTGGATGAGGAATATGTGGCGAAGCATTACAAGGATGCAGAAGCCATGTATGTTGCAGATCCGGATGAAGTTCAGACCGGAGAAGCATACATTTATTCCAGACTGGATGGGGATCTGAAAAAATATAAGATCAATATTCAGGCGGTTCATACCGATACAGCCAACAAAAATATGGAATTTAAGGTGGAAGATGAGGAATTGATCGCACTTACCGGCGGTGTCTGTCAGGGCATGAGTGGAAGTCCGATCGTTCAGAATGGCAAGCTGATCGGTGCAGTTACCCATGTGCTTGTCGATGATCCGACAGAAGGATACGCAGTATTTATTGAAAATATGATAAAGTAGTGACTTCTGGAGCAGTAATCAGTTCGATCGCACTGACAGAGAATGCAGTATTGACATTTGTGGATGAGATAGGATGGAGCAGAAAGAAAGCAAGAGCCTTTGTAGGTGTGATCCATGCTGATATCTTCTTCTGTCATCACTTGGATATGGTATCCGTTTATGACAGAAGAAGATTTTATTTGCTCATTTTATTTTGGAAAAGTATTGACATTTTTCACTCTTACCCATATAATTACCGCTGGTAATTAAAATGATCAGTTTACAGCGGTAATTTAAAAATATATGTTCAAAAATGCTGATTTTCCATAGAACTAATGCTGAAATTATTTGATTGCAGATGATAATAAATGAATTGAGTGAACTTATATAATGTAAGAAAGGCGTATCAGGATATGAATGCAGATAAGATTAAACGGATGCTGGATGCCTGCTATCTGGCGAAACGAATACGGGAGCTGTTGCCGGAACTTCCGGAGGGTGTTACACCGGCATATATCCAGTATATGGATGTCATACATATAATTAAAAGGAGACAGGAACATGTGAAGGTATCGGATATCAGCAACTACCTGAACCTTCCGAGACCGGGAGTGACAAGAACGGTAAAGGAAATGGAAGCAAAAGGCTATCTCGGCAAATCTGCTTCGACGGAGGATGGCAGAATAACCTATATACGGATCACAGAGAAAGGCGAACTGCTGTCAGAAAAATATGACCGGGATTATTACAGTCGGTTATTGGAGTATATGGATGATATTTCGGAAGAAGAAGCGGACTGTATGATCCATACAATTGAGAAATTTTATAAGGTTATGAGTGAAAGGAGGGCTAACATTGAATAAGTCAAGATCAGATTTTACGCAGGGAAGTATACTTGGAAAATTAATTCCATTTATGATGCCGGTACTTGGAGCACTTATATTACAGGCGGCATATGGAGCGGTCGATCTTTTGGTGGTTGGTCGATTTGGCAGTACCTCCGGTCTGTCTGCAGTATCGACCGGAAGTCAGGTCTTAAATCTGGTTACATTTGTAATCACACAGCTTGCTATGGGAATTACAGTATTGATCGCGAGATATATCGGTGAGAAGAAACCGAAGCAGATCGGAGCGTTGATTGGTGGTTCGATAGTTGTATTTGCAGTAATTTCAGCTGTGTTGTTTGTTGTTATGATTGCGTTTTCACGTCCGATCGCAATTCTGATGCAGGCACCGGAAAATGCAGTAGAACTTACTTCTGCTTATATTCGCATCTGTGGAGGAGGTATTTTCTTTATTGTTGCTTATAATCTGTTATCGGCGATATTTCGTGGACTTGGCGACAGCAAATCACCATTGATATTTGTAGCGGTTGCCTGTGGTGTAAATATCATCGGGGATCTGGTTCTGGTAGCCGGATGCCATATGGATGCAGCCGGAGCAGCGATCGCAACTGTGGCAGCACAGGCGGCCAGCGTTGTATTTGCGATTATTCTGCTTGTAAAGAAACAGCTTCCATTTACGATCAAAAAGGCAGATTTCAGGCTGAATGAGCATTGTAAAAAGGCTTTAAAGACCGGACTGCCGCTGGGACTTCAGGAATGTCTGACGCAGGGTTCTTTCCTTGCATTATGTGCATTTGTCAATCGTCTGGGACTGGAAGCATCATCGGGCTATGGAGTAGCCTGCAAGGTTGTAAATTTTGCCATGCTGGTACCTAGTTCACTGATGCAGTCGATGGCATCCTTTGTTTCACAGAATGTCGGAGCAGGTAATGAGAAGCGGGCAAAGAAAGCAATGTATTCCGGTATCGGTGTCGGGCTTGTGATCGGATGTATCGTATTTGTACTTGTAATGTTCAAGGGTGATCTTCTGACCGGTATCTTTACAACGAAACAGGTAGTTATTCATAAAGGCTATGATTACCTGAGAGGATTCGCATTGGAGTCTATCGTTACAGCGATCCTGTTCAGCATGATAGGTTATTTTAACGGGCATGATAAGACACTGTGGGTTATGATACAGGGACTGATCCAGACCCTGCTTGTACGTCTTCCGCTTGCTTATTATATGAGTATCCAGCAGGATGCCAGTCTGATGAAGATCGGACTTGCCGCACCGGTCGCAACGATATTTGGCATCGTGATAAATATCATATTCTATATTCATATGAATAAGAAGATGAGAGAAAAATCAATTTGAAGTCGTTAGAAGAGGTCATATCTTATCTATGCTTCAAATGCATTTTTAAAATTCCGTTTCTGTTCACCGCGGTAAAAGAGGACAGAGACTGCGGTTCCACAGCACCAGCCGACCGGCCAGGAACACCAGATACCGACAGAGCCGAACATCTTTGAAAAGATGATGGATAAGACCACACGAAGGATCAGATCGGTAAAAGTGGAGATCATGAATTTGTTCATAATACCCGCTCCACGCAGAATTCCGTCTGCCATTAATTTGACGGACACAACGAAATAAAACGGTGCGAGGATACATAAGAAAATGATGCCTGTTTTGATCGCTGTCGCAGTTGGTTTTTCCAGAAAGAGCAGCAACAGCCATCTTCCGCAGGTGAAATACAACAATGCAAATGGAATACATAACAGCCAGACCAGCTTTAAGGAAGCTTTGAAGCCGGAACGGATACGGTCGATCTTGCCTGCACCGATATTCTGGGCGGTATAGTTTGAGATACCGTTTCCCAGTGTGGTGAGAGAGGTGATAACCAGATTGTTCAGCTTGACAGCCGCAGAATATCCGGCGATAACGCTGGTTCCAAAATCGTTGATAACGCTCTGGATGATAATATTTCCGATTGATATAAAGCTCTGCTGCAGGGTGCTTGGAATGGCAACGACCAGAATCTGTTTCAGGATACTGCCATCAAAGAAGCGGAAATGACCTTCTGTCTTTATACTGACCAGACGGCGGATCACAACAGCTACAGCCAGAATGGCACTGACACCCTGACAGAGGAAAGTTGCCCAGGCAACACCGGCAATTCCCATTTGAAAGGATTTTACAAATAAGATATCGACGAATATATTGGAAACGGATGATATTGCAAGGAAGATAAATGGAGTTTTAGAATCACCAAGAGCAGAGAAGATTCCGGTTGCAATGTTGTAAAAGAACATGAATGGAAGACCATAGATATAGATGTTCAGATACAGCAGGGAAGCATCCATGATATCGTCCGGAGTGTGGATCAGAGCGAGCAGTTCCCGGCTGGTGAACAGACCGGCGATCACCATAACAGCCAGTAAAACAGCCGTAAAGATAAAGGTGGTCGATACAGCCGTCTTCATATCCCTGTATTCTTTTGCTCCAAATAATCTGGATACGATAACCGAGCATCCCATATTACATCCAAATGCAAATGCAATAAAGATCAGCGTGATCTCATAGCTGTTTCCAACAGCGGCAAGAGCACTTTCATTGATAAATTTTCCGGCAACCAGACTGTCGGCAATGTTATAGAGTTGCTGGAAGATGACGCTTCCAAAAAGTGGCAGACAGAAACGCCACAGCACAGATTCCGGTTTCCCTACGGTTAGATCCTTGTTCATTTTTTATTCATCCTCATTTCTTTTTTGACATAACATATGAAACAGCTTCAGATATTCCTGCTCGACATCCTCAAATGAACGAACCTCATAAGAAAGCCTAATGTGAAGCTCGGGTTCGGGTCTGTCTGATGGCTCATTTAACAGAGTCAGAAGATCGAAATAGAGCATGTCGTCATCAATGCATTTGATCTTGCGTTCTTCATCCTCTGACAGCGGAGATCCCAGATATTTTGTATAGATCACATCTAACAGGTTCTGTTCCAGCTCCTTATATGCCGGAAGATGCTTCTTGAAAGGCCTTGGAACATCCGACAGATAAGCTTCACTTGCATCGTGAAGCAGACAGGCAAGCACCAGTCTGTCGGAATACCCACGGGCAGCCGCTTCTTTTGCACAATTAATGCAATGACTGCCGACGGAAAAGAAGGCCTTTACATGACCATTTCCACGACAGATCAGAGAGAGTGCATGTGCGATGTCCTCGATATGAAGATGTCCTGCATCCGGCAGAGTCGGATCAAAATGATCCCCTGTATAAGTTGTAATATAATCAGCCATATTTAAAATCATCCTGTCGAAAATAGTTGTTTCTCACTGATTATATAACAAAAGCAGATAAAATCAACTTTATTTTCTTTATCCAATTACGGCTCTGTTATAGTTCACATATTATTGCGCAAGACGCTCTCGCTCTACCCTCATGTAGCGGTTCTAAGCTCACTGCTTACAGCAGTTCACTAAGTACCGACATTCGGGCAGGCTTGCTTCATAATAGTGAACCTATAACAGAGCCGTAATTTTGGAAAATGTAAATTATTTCAAAATATACATAAAAAAAAGGAAACCGATATACTATTATGAAGCAAGCCTTTTTCAACGCCGGTACTTAGTGAGTCGCCTTATAGGCGAGAAGCTTAGAACCGTTGCATTGAAATAGAGTGCAAACGCCTTGCGTAATAATAGGTATATCGGTTTCCTTTTTTGTAGGGAAGTACCTACGCTTTTTTGCTGGCTGCTTCAAACTCCCGGATGATCTCTTCATCAGGAGTCTTTGTAAGCAGGCTGACCACAATGATGAAGAGCAGGGATACGATAAATGCAGGAAGCAGTTCGTAGATATCAAGGATTCCACCCATTGGACGAACCAGATACTTCCAGATGAATACGGTAGCACCACCTGATACGATACCGGCGATCGCACCTGCAAGATTACAACGTTTCCAGAATAAAGAACAAAGCACAACAGCACCAAACGCACCACCAAAGCCTGCCCATGCGAAAGAAACGATCTTGAATACGCTGGAGTCAGGATTCCTAGCAAGGAAGATACTTACAACTGCAATACCGATAATTGTTAAACGTGCGATCAGAAGATTTGTCTTCTCGGAAATCTTGATCTTGAAGAAATCATGTACGATGTTCTGTGAAACACCGGACGCAGCTGCAAGCATCTGGCTGTCGGCGGTAGACATCGTTGCGGCAAGGATACCGGCAAGGATGATACCTGCAACAAGAGCAGTTAATGCATTATGCTGGCTGATGATACCTGCAATACGAACAATGATTGTTTCACTGTTTGAACCTGTCAGAGTTTCAAGTGCACCGGTCTTGCTCATACCAAGACCTACAACACCAATCAGAACACCTGCGGTCATAGCGATCACAACCCATACAGATGCAATACGACGGGAAAGTACCAGTTTCTTCTCATCTTCGATCGCCATGAAACGGACAAGGATATGAGGCATGCCGAAGTAACCAAGTCCCCATGCAGCAGTTGAGATAATTGTCAGAAAGTTGTATTTGACTTCAGAACCGGATGCAACGTCAAAGGTAGATGTCAGAGACAGATAGCCCGGAAGAGAGGCTGCATTGTCCATAACGGATGACCAGCCTCCGGCTCTTGAGATTCCATAGACCAGCACGATTGCAAGTGCGCAGGTCATAACGATACTTTGAACAAGGTCTGTAACACAGACTGCATTGAAGCCTCCGGTGATCGTATAACCAACGATCAGCAAAGCTGAAAGCATCATGGCAACCTGATAGTTGATACCGAATAAGCTATTGAACAGCTTACCACAGGCAGCAAAACCGGATGCTGTGTATGGGATGAAGAAAATAATGATAACAAGAGCGGAAAGTGCTGTGATAACATTATTCTTATCATGAAATCGTTTTGCAAAGAAATCCGGTACAGTGATGGCACCGATATTATTTGAATAACGTCTGAGTTTTCTGGATACGAAAAACCAGTTTAACCATGTACCAACGGCAAGACCGATGGCAGTCCATGCGGCATCACAGATACCGGACAGATATGCAACACCCGGAAGTCCCATCAGGAGCCAGCTGGACATATCACTTGCTTCAGCACTCATGGCTGTTACAAGAGGCCCCATCTTACGGCCACCAAGGTAGAAATCTTCTGTACTGTTGTTACGCTTGCTGTAAACGAAGCCGATCACAAGCATGATCGCCAGGTAGACAACGATTGCAAGCATGATGAAAAAGTTAGTTGTCATAAACATTTAGATACCCTCCAATTTTTTATTGCGTATGCATAACATGGACAAAATCGTTAAATTTCGTAATAGAATACATAACTAAAAAATCATAGCGTAATATGAGAAAAAAGTCAAATAAATACGATTTGCTTTAGAAAAACAGGGAAAATGATACTCTGGCTAAAGAATGGTAAAGAAAACGTAAAAAATACTTGAAAAAAATAAATCAGCTCTGCTAGTATGTCTTCAGACAAAGACGTCAGTTGAACGAGACATGTTCGATTGGCGTCTTTTCTGTTTTGCAAAAAAAGTACCATGGAATTTTGTAAAAAAGTGAATCGAAACCTGTCGGGGGATGCGCACCTGCCGGAGATTTCAAAAAGAATTTCAGAAAGAATGGAGGAAATAGTTATGAATACTGGTGATACTGGTTTTATGCTGATCTGTACAGCATTGGTATTTTTTATGACACCGGGACTTGCTTTCTTTTATGGTGGAATGGTGCGAAGGAAAAATGTCGTTAATACGATGATGGCATGTACATTTATTATGGGACTTTCAGTTGTGATGTGGATATTATTTGGTTACTCCCTTTCTTTTGGGGGAAATCACGGAGGAGTCATTGGTGATCTCAGATGGTTTGCATTAAATGGTATATCCATGAATGAGACCGGACCATATGCAGACAATATTCCGCATTTTGTATATATTGCATTCCAGATGATGTTTGCAATGATCACGCCGGCACTGATCACAGGATCCTTAGTCGGACGTATAAAGTTTAAGGCTTTATTCTTCTTTATCATGTTCTGGTCAATTCTGGTTTATTACCCGATGGCACACATGGTATGGGGACAGGGAGGTTTCCTTGCAGAGATCGGTTCCGTCGATTTTGCGGGTGGAAATGTCGTACATATCAGCTCAGGTGTAAGTGCATTGATATTTGCGATCATCCTTGGAAGACGAAAAGGTTATGAGAACACCGCTTATCGTGTACATAATATTCCATTTGTTGCTCTTGGCGCATTTATCCTCTGGTTTGGATGGTTCGGCTTCAATGCAGGAAGTGCCATTGGAGCAAATGGTCTCGCAGCCCATGCATTCTTAACTTCAGCAATCGCCAGTGCGAGTGCCATGATGTCATGGATGCTGATCGATGTGATAAAAGATGGAAAGCCAACCCTGGTTGGCGCTTCGACCGGTCTTGTTGTTGGTCTGGTTGCGATCACACCGGGAGCAGGCTTTGTTCCGATCTGGTCTGCATTTATCATCGGCGCACTTGTAAGTCCGATCTGTTGTGGTATGATTACTTTATTAAAGAAGAAATTGAAAATAGATGATGCACTCGATGCTTTTGGATGTCATGGTATCGGTGGTGTCTGGGGCGGTATCGCAACCGGATTATTCGGTAAAAGCTCGATCAACAGCGTTGCCAGATGGGATAGACTGTTCTTCGGAGATTATCACCTCTTTGTAGCACAGTTGATTGGTATCGTTGTGACGATAGCAGTTGCAGTGGTTGGAAATTTATCTGTCTTGGACTTGTAAGACTGATCACACCGCTTCGTGTATCAGATAAGGAAGAAAAGATTGGTCTGGATCTTGCAGAACAGGGTGAAAGTGCATATCCGACATTTAACGGACTGGATTCATAGGAATCACGGAAAGGAGTATGATTTAATATGATGATCAAGATAGAAGCAATCGTGCGTGAAGAAGTATTTGAAGATGTAAAAGAAGCACTGAATGCAATCGATGTAAATGGTATTACAGTATCTCAGGTAATGGGATGCGGTGCACAGCTCGGAGACGACAAGATCTTCAGTTATGAGATCCGAACCGCCATGAAGATCCGTACGAAGGAAAGCGGTTATGATGCACTGAATTAGACAAATAGGAGGAACCTGTAAGACGGGTTCCTCTTATTTTCTGCCTTAAATTCCATTTACAAGCCATGAAAAACAGTTTATAGTTATAGGCAGTTAAAAATTGTTCAGGACGGTGCATAAAATATGAAATTTAAGAGTACAAATGAGATAGAAACCATTCAGTTACGGGATGCACAGATCAAAGAAATGAAGCTTGTCGGAGCCGGAGAAGTGGAAGCTGATGAAGTGACGGAGAATGCCACAGCTTCTACTGATGGACTTCGGGCAAGATGGCTGGAACTGTATGTGGAAGGGGCAGTTGTAAAGGATAATAATTCACAGAACGAATATTATACAGACAAATATGCCGATCAGATGGAGATACGGTTTAAGAATCCAGTTATTGAAGCAGTATTGCTGGAAGGCCATAAGTATTATGATGCAAATGATAATCTGATAGAAGAAGTTCCGGATCAGAAGCTTGCAGAAGATGAATACGAGAAGATATTTGGAAAGTTCAAAGAGAACTATATCTTCTATGGCGGTAAGCCGGAAGCAGATAAAAAGTGTTATCAGATGATCGTTGATGTTGACGAAGATTCTTATATAGTGAGTTTTTATTATGATAAGGTAATTGCCGGATGGAATCATTTTCTGAATAAGGCAAATATGGGTTAGGTGATCGAAAATGGCAAAACGAATAAAAGAATATCTGGTATATGTAGATAAACTGCTTGCAAGGGATGACGTTGATTTTGATGAGGAGATACGGAGACATCTGGTGCAGATCGAATTTTTCATGCATGAACGTCTGATCCATCTTCTTGTGACAATCTTATTTGCAATCCTTACAGTAGGCTGTTGCGTAACCTTTGTGGTAACAGAAAAAATACAGATCTTACTGTTAGCGGCAGCGCTGTTTGTCTTGCTGATTCCATATATCAAGCATTATTATTTACTCGAAAACAGCGTGCAGAGAATGTACGATCAGTATGACAAAATGATGGAAAAAGCAGGAAAAGATGCATTTTATACGGGAAAGGAAAGTTAAATGTTTAATCTGGTAATGGGAATCATTATGATCGGAATCGGAACGATCTGTCTGGTAAAAGGTTGTGTAGGAACCTTAAGTCCTGTGCTGATCTTCTTTGGATGCTGTATGATCGTATTCGGCATTGTAGAGATCATCCGGTCAAAAGCTATCCGTAAACGTGAACAGCAGAGAAAAGACCATGAGATGGATGTCTACCTCAAAATGGCGGAGGAGATGGGCGTAGTCGTAAATCCCATCACCCACGAAATTGTCAAAAAAGAGGACGATAAGGCTTAAGTTAGACGGACGAACTGGTCGATGGTTATACCTATTATTACGCAAGACGTTTGCACTCTATTCTCGCGTAACAGTGCTAAACTCCCACCTGCGGTGGATCGTTAAGAACTGACGCGAGAAGAGGCTTGCTACATAATAGTATAACCATCGACCAGTTCTGTTTGTCTGAATATGGTTATCGTCCTTTTTTGATAGTTTAATAAGTAGAACATCTATGAATAAAAGATAATAATATTAAAATAGAGCAAATCTTCCATGGTATTCTAAAAAGTAAATATAAATAAAAGGCAACAGATATTTTTGTGAAGCAAACCTGTTCTAACGTCGGTCCTTAACGAGTCACCGAACGGTGAGGAGTTTAGTACCGCTACGTTAGAATAGAGCGAGAGCGCTTTGCGTAACAAAGAGTATCTGTTGCCTTTTATTTAAAATACCAAAGAGTTAGTGGTTTACTTCAAGGTTGAGAAGTCAAATTCGGACACACCGGAGCCGGAGTTGGCCTTGTATACCTTGCCGGAGGTAGAATCTACATAGAAGTCGCCGATTTTCGAGTTATCAGATTTTCTGGTGTCGTGAAGCTCGAAGTGATAGCCCATGCTTCCGGAATTATAATCAGTAAGATCCTTGTCATTATTGCGGACTTCATAGTTCTTGGAGCCTCCGGGGATCTGATCCATGAAATACTTATAAGCATGGTCATAAGTATCATAGTTACCGGTCAGAGCATCGGATACATCCTTTGCTGCATCATCTACGACATTACCTGCATCATCGATCATGTTACCGAGATCCTTACCTACAGAACCTGTACCATTTGAGTTGTTTCCATTTTCTGTAGAATTGCTGTTCTCTGTGCTGCTTCCGGTTGTTGTACCGGTTGTTTCCGGGTTATTGTTTTCGCCACATGCAGTCAGGGCAAAAGACATGACAACCAGACATGCGCATAAAAGAAATGTTTTTTTCATTTTCTTTATTCTCCTTTTCCATTTGATAAAAATAGTATCTGACATTTCCTGATTTTTATTCGAATAAAAATATCAGATCAGGAGTATAGATGTATAAAAAGTGGATGATCTTATAATATGAGAAAAAAGTCAAAAACGGTTTTATCCCACATAAAAGAGAGTGAAGCGTTAAAAGAATGTGATCAATTTTTTGCGGTTTACTGGCAGAATATAATTCTGGTTGCTGCACTGATCGTATTTTTATTATTTACGGGAAAATTTATTATCGATCAGAAAGATAAATTTCTGGATCAGGACAGTGTGGCTGCCATGTCGTCAAAAACTGACAATGCAAATGAAAAAACAGAGTCACGAAAACGAGCGTATCTGACATTTGATGACGGACCTTCGGATCAGACAGGAGAGATCCTTGACATTTTGAAAGAATACAATGTGAAAGCTACGTTCTTTGTAATTGGAAGAGAGAAACGATATTATCCCATGTATAAACGGATCGTGGAGGAAGGACATACGCTGGCGGTTCATTCCTATTCCCATGAGTATAATACGATCTACGCAAGCTATGATAATTTCGTGAATGATGTTGAGGAATTAAGAAAATTATTGTATGATATTACAGGAGTAGACTGTCGGTATTACAGATTTCCGGGTGGAAGCTCAAACCGGGTCATGAAAGTATCGGTGGATGATCTCATTGACTATCTGGATTCAGCTGGAATGACATATTTTGACTGGAATGCATTGAACAATGATGCAGTGATTGCCGGACAGACACCGGATCAGCTTGTAAAGAATATAATGAAAGATGCATTGAATTATGATGATACGATCATATTGATGCATGATCTGGACTGCCGCCATGAGACGGTAGAATCTCTGCCCTCGTTGATCAAACAGTTAGAGGAACATGGATATGAGATTCTTCCGATTGATGATGAGACTCCGCATATCCAGTATAAAAAGCATAAAGAGGCTAAAGAATGACATACGAAGAAGCATATATATATATGAAAGAAGCAGGAAAAAGAGGCAGTATTTACGGAACAGCAACAGTAAAAGAGCTGCTTTTAAGACTGGAAAATCCACAGGATCAGGTTCCTGTCGTTCATATAGCCGGAACAAATGGAAAAGGTTCTATATTCGCATTTGTCGAACATATTCTGGAAGATGCAGGATATGCAGTCGGACGCTATATATCTCCAACGATCTTTACATATCTGGAACGGTTTCAGATAAATGGACATTATATGGAAGAAAGGGAATTCGCACAGATCATGGAAACTGTGATTCCGGTCTGCGAGGAGATGGAGGCAGATGGGCTTCCGATTCCTACTGTATTTGAGATTGAGACTGCGGTCGCGTTTCTGTATTTTATTCGGAAAAAAGCTGATATCGTTTTACTGGAAACCGGAATGGGAGGAGAGAACGATGCAACAAATGTGGTGAAACAGCCTTATTGTACCGTGCTTGCGAGTATCAGCAGAGACCATATGCAGTTCCTTGGCGATACATTACAGGAGATTCTGGAACAGAAGATGGGAATCTTGCGTGAACAGGTTCCATGTGTGGCATATCCGATGCAGAATGAGATAAGACTAATATGGCTTGACAAATGTGAAAAAATGCTGATAGAGCCAATTATGGCAGACACAGCCCAGCTACAGATCACAGCTGAAGATCTGCATGGAAGCAGGTTTTGTTATAAAGGGCGGGAGTATGAGCTGGGAATTCCCGGAATATATCAGATCTATAACAGTATAACAGCCATTGAAGTATGTAATTGTATAAAGAAACAATATGATTTGAATAATGTGAATATAAAAAATGGTTTAAAAGCGACGATATGGGAAGGCAGATTCCAGAAGATTAAGGATGAGCCATTGACTTATATTGACGGAGCGCATAATGAAGGTGGCTGGAGAAGCCTCAGAGAGAATATCCGGACGTATTTTGCAGGACGGCCACTGATCTATGTCTGTGGGGTTCTGGCAGATAAAGAGTATGATAAGATGGTGGATATCATGGCATCATTTGCAAGCTATATCATAACGGTAACACCGGACAATCCGCGTGCACTTGACAAGAAGACTCTGGCGGACTGTTATCGTTCATATGGAAAACCAGTGGATACCGCAGATGATGTATTTGCGGCACAGAGACAGGCGGAAGCGCTGGCGGAAGAAATGAAAGATCCCGTGATCGTTGTATTTGGGTCGTTATCTTTTATAGGATCATTGATACCACGGGTAAGTAGTGCGATAAAACAGGAGAGGGCTACAGAGAAGAAATGACGATGGACAGAGTCAACGCAATATTAGCAAATGAAGAATATAAAGACTGGATGGAGCAGATCCGGACATCCGAAAAAGATCGGAGATTCTGCTGTCACGGGATCGATCATTGTCTGGATGTAGCAAGGATCGGAATGCTGATGAATCTGGAGGAGAAGTTAGGGCTGGAACCGGAGCTTATCTATGCAGCAGCATTACTACATGATATCGGGCGGGCGGTCAGCTATCAGACCAGCGAGGAGCATCATCTGGCAAGCGTCCGTAACAGCCGGAGTATTTTGCAGGCAACCGGATTTTCGGGGGAGGAAACAGAGCTGATCTTAGAAGCGATCAGCAAACATAATACGACAGGGAAGGAAGCAGAGGGGCTTTCCTATATAATATACAGGGCAGACAAGCTTTCCAGACGTTGTTTTAACTGTGATGTCTATGACGAGTGTTACTGGAAGGAAGACGAAAAGAACAAAGGAGTGGTTTACTGATGATTATAGGGAACAAAGAATTTAAACTGGATGAAAAACCATATGTAATGGGAATTTTAAATGTAACACCGGATTCTTTCTCCGATGGAGGAACACATAATAAATTCGATGATGCATTATATGCCGCAGAGCAGATGATAAATGATGGTGCGGATATTATAGATGTAGGTGGAGAATCAACCAGACCGGGCTATACTCTGATCTCCGATGAGGAGGAGATCGGACGTGTTGTTCCTGTGATCGAGGCAATCCGGGAACGGTTTGATACCGTGATCTCACTGGATACCTACAAGGCAGGCGTCGCAGAAGCTGGAATTCGGGCGGGCGCTGATCTGATCAATGATATCTGGGGTTTTAAATGGGATGGTAAGATGGCGGAAGTTGTAGCTGCCCATGATGTAGCATGCTGTCTGATGCATAACAGAAAGGTGACGGATTATACCGATTATCTGAATGATGTCGTAAAAGATCTGGATGAATCCGTTCAGATGGCATTTGATGCAGGTGTGAAGAAGGAGAAGATCATGGTAGATCCGGGAATCGGATTTGCAAAGAGTTTAGAACAGAATCTTACTCTGATGAATCATCTGGAGCTTTTACACAAATGGGATCTTCCGATCCTTCTTGGTACTTCCAGAAAATCGATGATCGGGCTGACTCTCGATCTTCCTGTTACAGAGCGGGAAGAAGGCACGATCGCGACATCTGTAATGGGTCTTATGAAAGGGTGTCAGTTCTTTCGTGTGCATAATGTAAAGGGAAATGTACGTGCACTTCAGATGACATGGGCGATCATGCATAGTTAATAAGGTCAATAATAGAAAATGAAGCGGTGCTAAATTTTTCAATGACAGAAGAAAGTTTTCATTAAATAAAAATGATGAGGTTTGATCAACAGACAGGAGGCGTCAGATGGATAGAATCAGCATAAAGGGACTGGAAATATTTGCCAATCATGGAGTCTTTAAAGAAGAAAATGTACTTGGACAGAAATTTATAATTAATATTGATATGTATACATCTACCAGAGCGGCAGGAATCCGGGATGATCTGAAACTTTCCATTGATTATGGAGCAATCTGTAATCTGGTCGAAAAGACGATGAAAGAGCATACGTATAAGCTGATCGAGGCAGTTGCAGAAGAAGTAGCAGCGAATATCCTTCTGTCATATCCAACGATGTCTGAGGTTGAAGTAGAGGTAGAGAAGCCGTGGGCACCGGTATTGATGCCGCTTCAGACAGTATCTGTAAAGATACGAAGAAAGAGACATGTTGCTTATCTGGGACTTGGATCAAATATAGGCGATCGGGAATCTTATCTGGATTTTGCTATTGATGAACTGAATAAAGATGAATATACAAAGGTGACAAAGGTTTCGGATTTTATAGAGACAGAACCATATGGCGGAGTGGAACAGGATGATTTCTTAAATGGATGTATTGAGGTGGAGACACTTCATTCACCGGATGAACTGCTGCATCTGATCAATGCGATCGAGAAGGATGCCGGCAGGGAACGCCTTATCCACTGGGGACCAAGAACGTTGGATATCGATATTCTTTTGTATGACGATCTGGTCTGCGATGAGGAAAATCTCCATATCCCGCATATAGAGATGTGCAGGCGGGAATTTGTATTAGAACCGTTGTCCAATATAGCAGGTTATAAGAGACACCCGGTCAATGGGAAAACGATCCGGGAGCTGCTTGACGAACTGACACAGAACGAGGAATAAATTGGGCAAAATAAGCATATATGTCTGAGTATATTTGCACAGTTTGGATATTATAGAAAGGCTGCAGGCAAAAATGTCCTGTATTTGGAGCAGATAAAACGATGGATAAATATAACATGGAAGATTTACGGGCAGTAGAAGAACAGATCGCAACACTTGTGAAGAAGAGAGAACAGATACTGGCAGGTATGGCAGAAGAGAATAAGAAGCTGACAAATGACAGCCCGCTTGCGACCTGCGATGAAATGAAAGATTTTACCTGTGTGAAGAAATTAGAGGTAGATAAGGATACCGTTGTCTGTTATCAGGGTGTTCCGGGAGCCTATAGCCAGCAGGCGATGTTTAAGTTTTTTGGAAAAGAGATTCAGAATATCAATGTGCCGGATTTTGGGGATGTGATCGAGATGGTGAAGAACGGAAAGGCAGACTATGGTGTATTGCCGATCGAGAACTCTTCAGCCGGATTTGTAAATGGAATCTATGATATAGTAGGAGACAATGATGTGACTATCGTCGGAGAGGAAGAAGTTCATGTAGCACATGCATTAATGGGAGTGCCGGGCAGTGATCTTTCCCAGATCAGGACTGTGTATTCACATACACAGGGATTACTTCAGTGTACACATTATCTGAATCGGAAACCGTGGAAACAGTGCAGTGTCGCAAATACAGCAGTAGCAGCAGTTAAGGTTATTGAAGAAGGAGATAAGACACAGGCAGCAATCGCAAGTGAGCTTGCAGCAGAAATTTACGGGCTTCAGATCCTTGCAAAAGACATTGTGAACAATGATAACAATACGACTCGATTTATAATCCTTTCAAAACAGAAAATCTTTGTGGAAAAGGCTGAAAATATAAGTATCCGCTTTTCCTTACCGGATGAAAGTGGTACACTTTACAATATATTGAGCCATATTAATCTGAACGGAATTAATATGACAAGCATCGAATCAAGACCACTGACAGGAAGAAAGTGGGAATATTCCTTTTTTGTTACGATGGAGGGCAGCCTGTTAGATCCAAGAACGAGGCATGCGTTGCAGGGGATCTGCGAAGATGCGATGGATTTTCGACTGATCGGAACATATTAGGATAGAGAAAAAGAAGTGAGGTGTATGGGAGTATGGCAGGAAAAACATTTGCTGCGATCAATGTAGGTTCCAATGAAATATCAATGAAGATCTGCGAGATCACACCGAAAAAAGGAGCCAGAGAGTTAGATACCGTCAAGACGATCATTGAACTTGGAAGTGACACATATAATAAAGGTTATATCGGAGAAGAAGCACTGAATAAGCTGTGTGATACTTTGATCCGATTTCGCAGAAAGATGAAAGAATATGATGTATCCGATTACAGGGCATATGCATCAAGTGCGGTAAGAGAAGCAGAAAATGCATCTATGGTTATTGATCGGATCAAGATGTATACGGATTTTGATGTGCAGATTCTCAGTAACTCAGAGCAACGTTTTATGAATTATAAAGCGTTTGTAGCTACCGGAATAGATATGGATGTGGCATCCCATAAGAATAATGCATTGCTTGATATCGGAGCCGGAAGTTTGCAGATCTCGATCTTTGACAGGAAGAATCTTGTGCAGACACAGAACCTTCCGATCGGTGCAGTCAGGATTCGTGATTACCTGACACGGTTTGGTTCCGATACAGTTGATCTTGAGACTTTGATGGAAGAATATGCATCAAATGCGATCATAGAATTCAGAAATCTGTTTTTGAACGATAAGGATATCAAGAGCATCATTGCGATCGGTGATGGTATCAACAATTTGAAAAAGGTTGGACCGGAGCTTTCAATCACAAACAGTATATCAAGAGAACAGTTTCGTATTCTTTATAAACGAGTAGTTGACATAAAACCGGAAGATCTGGCAGAACGGTATGGTATTCCGTATGAGCGTGCCACCCTGATGCTTCCGATGGCGATCATTTATCAGTCGTTTCTGGATAATTCCAGAGCAGAGGAGATCCTGACTCCAAATGTGATCTTCTGTGATGGTATTATTGCTGATTACATGGACAAGCAGGGAACTTTCCTGATCGATAAGGATTTTGATCAGGATATTCTGGCATCAGCGAATACGATCGCAAAGAAATATAAAGTAAACCGTGCACATATTCAGAATGTGTCTGGCAATGCACTTGCAATATTCGACAGTATCCGGAAATTACATGGACTTGGTAAACGGGAACGGCTGCAGTTACAGATCGCAGCAATCCTGCATAACTGTGGTAAATTTGTAAATATGAAGGATGTATCCCTGATCTCGTATCATATCGTGATGGCGACAGAGATTCTTGGACTTTCTCATAAAGAGAGAGAGGAGATCGCAAATGTTATCCGGTATAATGGTTTCTATCTGCCATCCGAGCTGCAGGCATCCAAGCGAATGGAATCAGCGGATTATATGAAGGTTGCAAAGCTGACCGCAATCCTTCGACTGGCAGATGTACTTGATAAGAGCTACAAGCAGAAGATAACAAATCTCAGGATTTCATTACATGGCAATACACTGGTGATCTATACAGATACTCTGGAGGATATTACACTTGAAGCCGGAATGTTCAAGACAAATAATATCTTATTTGAAAAGGTCTATGGTGTAAAGGCAGTATTGAGACAAAGGAGGGGCATATAAATGAGTGATAAGAATTTATTTTACAACCGGGAACTGTCATGGCTGGAATTTGATAAAAGATGCCTGGGTGAAGCAAAAAATAAGAATATTCCGGTATTTGAACGGATCAAGTTCTTAAGCATTACGGCATCGAATCTGGATGAATTCTTTATGGTGCGTATCGCATCCTTAAAGGATATGAAGAATGCGGGATACACGAAGAAAGACATCGCCGGAATGACACCGGAAGAACAGCTTGATGCTCTGATCCCTGCAACAAAGGAATTCATGAAGAACCAGTATCAGACCTATAACCGTTCGCTGGTTCCGTTATTAGAGGCGAATGGACTGAAGATTGTCAGACATTATGAAGATCTGACACCGGAACAGTCCAGATATGTAGATAAATTATTCGAGCGGGATATCTATCCGGTATTAACTCCGATGGCAGTGGATTCTTCCAGACCGTTCCCTCTCGTAAGAAATAAATCCCTGAATATCGGTGCGCTGATCTATGATAAGAAGAAAGATGTTACAGATATTGCAACTGTTCAGGTTCCATCCGTACTTCCAAGAGTGATCATTCTGCCATCTGAACGACAGGGCATGACAGAGATCATCCTGCTTGAAGAAGTAATTGAGAAGAATCTGGATAAACTGTTCTTAAGTTATGATATTGTATGCGCACATCCATATCGTATTATGCGTAATGCGGATTTCTCAATCGATGAGGAAGAGACAGCCGATCTGTTAAAGGAGATCGAGAAGCAGTTAAAGCAGCGCCAGTGGGGCGAGGTTATCCGTCTGGAAGTAGAAGATACGATGGATAAGAAGCTGTTAAAAGAATTAAAGAAGCATCTGGATGTGGCTGATCGTGTTGTATATAAGATTAACGGACCACTTGACCTTACCTTCCTTATGAAAGTAAATGGTCTGCCGGGCTTTGACCATCTGAAATATGAGAAATATGTTCCGCAGCCGGCATTTTCAAATGGCGACTACAGCAACATATTTGATAAGATCAAGAAGCATGACCGTCTGTTGTTCCATCCGTATTATGAGTTTACACCGGTTATCGAATTTATCCGTCAGGCAGCAGTCGATCCAAATGTACTTGCGATCAAGCAGACCTTATATCGTGTCAGCGGCAATTCGCCGATCATTGCAGCGTTAGAGCAGGCTGCCGAGAATGGCAAGCAGGTATCTGTTCTGGTTGAATTAAAGGCAAGATTTGATGAGGAAAATAACATCGCATGGGCGAAGAAGTTAGAGAAGGCAGGCTGCCATGTTATCTATGGTCTGGTCGGACTTAAGACTCATTCCAAGATCGCACTGGTTGTCAGAAGAGAAGAAGACGGCATCAAGCGCTATGTACATCTTGGTACCGGTAACTATAATGATCAGACAGCAAAGTTATATACAGATATGGGACTTCTGACCTGCTCAGACCCGATCGGTGAGGATGCAACAGCAGTATTTAACATGCTGTCCGGATATTCAGAACCAAGAAAATGGAATAAACTGGCAGTTGCTCCTATCTGGTTAAAGGATAAATTTCTGATGCTCATTAACCGTGAAGCAGAAAATGCCAGACAGGGCAAGAAAGCACGGATCATTGCAAAGATGAATTCACTCTGTGATCCAAAGGTGATGGAAGCCTTATATGATGCATCGGCTGCCGGTGTAAAGATCGACCTGATCGTCCGTGGTATCTGTTGTATCAAAGCAGGTGTGCCGGGACTCAGTGAGAACATATCGGTTCGTTCGATTGTTGGTAATTTTCTGGAACATTCCAGAATCTTCTATTTCTATAATGATGGCTTTGAAGATATCTATATGGGTAGTGCAGACTGGATGCCGAGAAACCTTGACAAGCGTGTCGAGATCACCTTCCCGGTAGAAGACCCTGATCTGAAGAAACGGATCAAGGACATCTTGAAGATCCAGCTTGCTGATACTTTAAAGGCTCACATCATGCAGCCGGATGGCAGTTATGAGAAGCAGGATCTTCGCGGCAAGGTAAAACTGGATTCCCAGATGTACTTTGCTGAAGAAGCCCGCAAGCGTTCTGCAAAGCCGGAAGAAGCGGATGCCGCTATCGCTCATGACCGGGTATTTATCCCGATCGAAGCGGATGAGAGCAATAACTAAGTGATAACTATATTATGGCATGCTATAATGATTACAACATCAAGAAAATTTTACTGAGAAAATTTTACTGTTAAAAACTTCTTGACATTTGCACATGTATGTGCTAACCTATAGAAGCTGTTTAGCAGAGACAGACAAGAAAGCAGAGTATCCACTCTCACCTTAGCACGAAGAAACAGTGACTCGGGTTCATATCTAAGTAGATTATAATATGTACTTATATATAATAGTGGATGGTTTGCGCTTTCCACTATTTTTATGCAATGGAGGTAAAAAGTCATTAGCGAATTAATGATTAACGAACAGATTAGAGACAGAGAAGTGCGCGTGATCGGCGAGGATGGTCAGGT
Organism: Lachnospiraceae bacterium UBA6403; assembly: GCA_002437435.1. Lineage (GTDB taxonomy): Bacteria > Bacillota > Clostridia > Lachnospirales > Lachnospiraceae > Coprococcus. Next base: position 26,817 of record DJPV01000041.1, read on the forward strand.
GATCGGAATTATGTCCTCCAGAGATGCACTGAAGCTTGCAAAGGAAGCAGAGCTTGATCTGGTTAAGATCGCTCCACAGGCAAAACCACCTGTATGCAAGATTATTGATTATGGTAAGTATCGTTATGAACTTGCTCGTAAGGAGAAAGAAGCCAGAAAGAAACAGAAGACAATGGAGATCAAGGAAGTTCGTTTGTCTCCAAACATTGACACTAACGACTTGAATACAAAAGTAAATCAGGCAAGAAAGTTCCTGGCACATGGTGATAAAGTAAAGGTTACACTTCGTTTCAGAGGCAGAGAGCTTGCCCATGTAGAACAGACAAAGGGTATTCTTGATGAATTTGCAGAGAAGCTTTCAGACATCGCAGTAATCGATAAGTCTGCCAAGTTTGAAGGAAGAAGTATGATAATGTTTTTAACTGAAAAACGTTAATTTACAATATGACATATATTAAGGAGGAAATACACACATGGCTAAATTAAAGACAAAAAGAGCAGCAGCTAAGCGTTTCAAGAAAACAGCTAACGGCGGCCTTAAGAGAAGCAAGGCTTACAAGAGCCATATCTTAACAAAGAAGACAACTAAGAGAAAGAGAAATCTTAGAAAGTTAACAATGACAGATTCAACAAATGAAAAGGTAATGAAGAAGATTTTACCTTATATCTAATAAATCAGGAGGAACTAGAGAATGGCAAGAGTAAAAGGCGGCGTTGGCGCTAAGAAAAAACATAACAGAACACTTAAGCTGGCTAAAGGTTACAGAGGAGCCAGATCAAAGCAGTATAGAGTAGCAAAGCAGTCAGTTATGAGAGCTTTAACAAGCTCATATGCTGGCAGAAAGCAGAGAAAGAGAGAATTCAGACAGTTATGGATCGCTCGTATCAATGCTGCTGCAAGAATGAATGACATTTCATACAGCAAATTAATGCATGGCTTAAAGCTGGCAGGTGTAGACATCAACAGAAAGATGCTTTCAGAGATGGCTATCAGTGATCCGGAGGGATTTGCTAAGCTTGTTGCTGTTGCAAAGGAAAAGCTTGCTTAATTTAATATAGGCAGATAAAAACAGATCATGATGATTTTCGGAAGAAGATTGTTGTGGTCTGTTTTTTTGCGTTACAGGAAAGCCCATACTGATAAGTAAATCTTTATTTTAAAAATCATATAAATAAACGACAGACATCGATATAAATGCCTTTACAGACTTGTCTTGTTCATACTATAATAGAATTATGTGTTGAGCTAATTTATGGGACATGGAGGGTGACAAATTATGTTTGTAGAACGAGTAACAAGAGAGCAAATGAAGATGTTTTTAGAGACATTTGCATGCTGCAGCGAACAGAAGAATCTGGTAATGAGATTGAATTATGCAGGAAAAGAGCCGTATCTGGATGTAACCCGATATAGCAATGGAATGATGTACACAGACTCTTACTACGATTTTGACAGTACATATTGCAGTAACCTGTGGAACAAATTCCTTTATACACAGTTTACACACGAATATTACAGTGCATTTAAGGCACATCTGTTAGAAGACGTAGAAAAGAAACTTACTAATATGATAAAAATCTGAGAAAATAAAATCCCTGATACAGGAAAACAATATTTTGTTGTTAATATACTTGTATCAGGGATTTATGCATAAAAAAAGAAAACCTCAAAGGTTTTCTAAAAAATAAAGATGCGGGAGATGGGACTTGAACCCACACGCCGTTTCCAGCACTAGATCCTTAGTCTAGCCTGTCTGCCAATTCCAGCACTCCCGCATGTCTTATTCCGTACAGCTTACCGCCGACGCAAGTAAGATAATACCACTGTGCTATATAAATGTCAACAATTTTTTTACTTTTTTTCAAAAAAATACTATATACGCAATGTGATAGATGTTTTCGCCACAAAATGGACATATTTATATGTTATGTTTTTCGATAAGTGTGTACAAAAAGAAAGGCATAAGATGCAAATATGATACATTTCTTTTTTATAATAACAAAAGTAGAAGACTGTAATATCAGGTAATGACAATATTATATAGAAAACCTTAAGATTGTTTAATATGCTGATACATTGCTTGAATAAAGTAGAAAGACAGAGTAAAATTACAATGGTTTTTTCTTAAATTAAAATAAACAGATAAAGATATATAATAACGATGATACGTAATAAGGAGGAAATAATGCGAAAACATATAAAAAAGGGTATGACATGTATATTATGTGTCAGCATGGTTGCAGCCCTTCTCAGTGGATGTAGCAGCAAGAAGGCAGAAAACAGTAAGCCATCGATCCATATTGATGAATATACCAAGGTAAGATATGATACAGCTACAGTTCAGTCAGGTGATATTGCTCCGGTTCTGGAGTTGGAACTTTCCCCGGATAAATATGAAACGAAGTCATATAAAATTCAACAGGATGATTATAAGGTTGAAAAAGTAAACGTATCAAAAGGCGACCGGGTAAAAGCCGGTGATATCATGGTACAGTTTAAGGCAGATGAAATTCAGCAGACGATTGATGAATATACAGAAGAAAAGGAAGAAAAGCAGCTTTTGATCGAGCATTATCAGAAGTTGATGCAGATTGATGGATCGGAAGACTATTCAGATGATATTGAAGGCTTAAAAGAGGATCTGGCAATTGCAGATACATATATTAAAGAACAGAATGAGAAGATGAAGGATTACTGCCTGATAGCGGAAAAAGACGGAACAGTAACCTATGTTGATGACAGTCTTGGATATGGATATGCGAATTCAGCTTCCACTCTGATAACAGTAGCATCAGGATCCTCGAATTATACGGTAACCACAGATGATACGTATGAATTTAAGACCGGGGATGAATATGAGGCAGATTATGAGGTCGCAAAATATAATATGAAAGTTATTGATGTTAAGAAATATACGGATGATGCAACCGGAAAAGACATGCAGACAATTCTGTTTGAACCTATAGACAATATGGCAGGTATATCCGAAGATGATAAGCTGACGATGACTATTCATAAACCGGTGATTAAAAATGTAGTATATGTTCCTGAAAAGGCAGTGTGTGAAAAGTCAGAGGGACAGTATTATGTATATACCATTAATGATGATGGATATCGTCTGGCAGTGGATGTAACAGTTGGAGAGACCGTAGATGGCTCTACGATCATTAAATCAGGATTAACAGCAGGAGAGCAGGTGACGATAAATTGAGAAAGATGAATATAAATTATAAAAGAAAATCTTACAGAGCCAGACTGATAGCATTATCCATGGCATTGATGCTGTGCGTAACTTCCTGTGGCAGGAAACCGGAGAAAGCACCGGAATTGCTGGAACCGGTATCGACCAATGAAGCATATCGTCCGGTATCAAAAGGTGATGTTGGTAAGAAGATCATAAAGAATGGTTCCGTGGTTCCAACCGATTATTGCTATTTTTACAAATCCTCTGTGACGATTTCCAAGATCTATGTTAATGTCGGAGATTATGTAGAAAAAGGTACTGTGCTTGCCGAGGCAGATGATGATGAGACTACGTCAGGAATTGATGATCTAAAGGCATCACTGTCTACCCAGGAGCAGACACACACTATTAATGAAAAGATATATGAACAGACACAGAAAGAAAATGATTATAAGATAAAAGCCTGTGAAGAAGCAGGTAATACGGCAGGAGCAAAAGAATATCAGAATGCAAAGGCTGTAAATGCAGAAAACAATCGATATGATAACCTGCTGTATAAATATCAGGTAAAAAAACTTAATCAGCAGATTGAGGAAAAGGAGTCACTTGCAATTGACAGTAAATTAGTAGCAAACCAGAGCGGTTATGTAACATATGCTAAGAATCTGTCAGGGGCTGATGAGAACAGCGGTACTGCAGCAGGTGGTGAAAATGTTGTAATTATTTCAGATTACAATGATCCGTATATTGAGATCACCGGAGAGCAGATTACAAAAGATGGTTATGCATCGATCTATAATACGATGTATACGATGATAGATGGTAAACGATATGATCTGGAAGAATACAGTTATACAAATCAGGAGATCGCAGCAGCACAGAGTGCATCCAAACTCCCGTATATCAGATTCAAACTGAAAGGTGTAGACAATAAGAAGGTCCTGAAAACCGGAACTGTTACACCACTTTATTTTAGTACATCGGATGCATCCCAGGTTCTTGTTATCGGAAATGATTCCCTGTATCAGGACGGAGATAAGAATTTTGTATATGTGAAGACAGAGAGCAGTGATAAAGAAAGACGGGATATCAAGATCGGAGCGTCGGATGATAATTATACAGAAGTAGTAAGCGGATTATCAGAGGGAGAACTTGTTTATTATGATTCTGATGCAGCAATTCCAAGTGATTATACAACATATGACATTAAATTAAACAACTTCAAAAAAACAGGAACCAGCAGATCCTATAAGATGGTAGATACCAATCAGGTTACATATTCATCGCCTGCAGAAGGTTACTTTACCAAGTTTGATCTGGCAGATGGACAGGAGATCAAGAAAGGTGATCTGTTGTTTACAGTTGACAGCGGTGGCGGAAGTGCAGAGCTTTTGGATCTGAATGGACAGATTACAGATGCAAAGACGGAATATGATTCTAATGTATCGGGATACGAGGAGCAGATTTCAGATCTTAGAAAACAGATCAACGAGTATAAATCAGGCAAGAAAAAGCAGCAGGCTGCAACACCGGGAGATGCAGATGGTGAAAACACCCTTTACATGGTTGAACAGTTGTCCTGCCAGATAGAAGTGGCGAAATACAACGAACAGCTTGCAAAGATCAATTATAATGCAACCGTAAATCCGTTAATCGCAAAACGGGATAAGCTGAATGAGAATAATGACGGTAAGGGAAATATCAGTGTATATGCGGAAAGTGATGGCGTTGTACAGAATGTATATGTAAGTACAGGTTATCAGCTGAAGGAAGGCGATAAGGTTGTCAGTATAGGAAGTAATGAATCTAAAATGATGTCCCTGTCATTAAAGGATAACGGTGGAAACAGCAGAAGAAATAACAGTGGAAGCGATGATTCCGGTGAAAGTTCAAGCGATGCAAAGCTGTTGATCAATCAGGAAGTTACATTGGTTAACCAGAAGGATGATAATGATAAATATACCGGACGGTGTATCGGTGCAACGGCAGATTCCCAGAAAGCATATGTAACAACAATTGATGGAGAAGTATATGTGACAAGCAGTGCTTCTTCAGATGAAACAAGATATTATATCAAGGTGGATGATGAAAAATTTTATGATTCACCGAAAGGCTATTTTGTAAATTATGCCCAGTTGTCACTTGACAGTATAGTAACGATTCCACCAAATCTGATCTATGATGAGCAGAATAAGACATCGGGAAAACAATACAAATATGTATGGAAACTTGAAGGTGATGAAATCGTAAAACAATATGTGACGCTTGGAGAAGAAACACAGACTGAAGTATGTGTACTGACAGGACTTTCAGAAGGCGATGTTATTATCAAGGGTGCGATAGAGGATGAAGGTAAGAGTACATCGAAGAAGTCGAAGGATGATTCAGAGGAGTAGAAGGGAGAAGAGGAATGTTTAAATTTTTAGGACATAAGTTATTAAACAAGAAATGGCTCAATGCATGTCTTCTTCTTGGTATTGTGCTTCTGGTTGCAGTAGCATCCTGTAATCCGATGTTTAAAAATGGTGCAATGGATATGACATTATCATCGAAATTTGATGCAGCGATAGAAGATAATAATGTGTATTCGGCAGTGATCGGAAGAGCAGGATCCTGTGATACAAAGGAATATCCGAACTCAGATGCAGTAGAAGCAAGAGTAAAAGCTTATGAGGAAAAATGGCTCAGCTATATCGATGTACCGGTTTTAAGCAGACAGGTTCGTATGTTTATTGAAGGTACATATGCAACGACCAGTCTTGGTGCCAGAAGATTTTTCAGCATTAATTATATGCCTGATATGGAAAAACATATCAATGTAGCATTTGGAGATGATCTGGAAAATGGCAAGGTAGAAGAAGGAACTTATCCGGTCTTAATGACACAGCAGGATATGGATACATATAATCTGGTGGTTGGTGAGGTAGTATCTATTGACAAACTTACTGATTCAGATGGTAATACTTTGAAATGTACGATCGTTGGTATCTTTGAACCATCGGATGAAAGTGATATTTACTGGAAAGAGACGCCGGCAGATTTTGATAAAATGATGTTTACTGATAAGGCATCATTTGATGATATGATCCAGAAATATAATATACTTACTGTATATTATACGAATTCGGATATGCTTGATTATGCATATATCGATCATTCAAATGCATCTGATATCAGATATTATCTGAGCGCTTTTTCAAAGGCAGATGGTAATTTTATACAGAATTTTAGCAGTATCCTTGCAGAATATCAGGATGATGCAACTTCTATAATGATCATTATATGGGTACTGGAACTTCCGATCATCGTATTATTACTGGCGTTTATCTATATGGTATCCAGTCAGATACTTGAGATGGAAGATGGCGAGATTGCCATGTTGAAGAGCAGAGGTACAAGTACCAGACAGATCCTTGGAATATATTTCGGACAGTCAGCAATTCTTTCAGGAATCGCAATTATAATAGGTATTCCGATCGGTTATCTGTTATGTAAATTATGTGCAAGTGCAACATCTTTCCTGAAATTTACATTTGGTGATACTCATTTCTATAAACTGACATGGGGTATGTTGTTATACAGTTTTGTTGCAGCTTTGGTTGCTATCCTGTTTGTAACACTTCCGGTTTTGAAATATGCAAAGAACTCGATCGTAGAACAGAAGAGCAAATTGGGGAAGATCAGTACCAAGCCATTTTGGGAGAAAGCATTTCTCGATGTGATCCTGGTGGCGGTATCGGTATATCTGCTTTATAACTATAATAAACAGAAAAGCGATATTGCTCTTAATATTTTGGCAGGTAAGAAGCCAGATCCATTAATCTTTCTGAATTCCTCCCTGTTTATTTTCTCGGTAGGCCTTTTGGTTCTTCGTCTGATCAAATACCTGATTAAGTTCATATATTTCATAGGCAAGAAGAAGTGGTCACCGGCGTTATATGCTTCTTTCCTTCAGATTACAAGAACGGTTAAGAAACAGGGCTTTATATCGGTATTCCTTGTAATGACGATCGCTATGGGTATGTTCAATTCGAACATGGCAAGAACAATCAATGAAAATAATCAGGAACGAATCGAATATAATATGGGAACGGATCTGATCTTAAAGGAACGCTGGAAAGCCGGGGCATATCTGGATAAGGATAAGCAGAGCCACTGGTATTATGAGGAACCGGATTATGAGAGATATACAGAGAGTCTTTCAGGTATTTGTTCCAATCTGACTCGTGTTATTTATGACGATAATGTATCGATCAATGTTGCCGGCTCTGAATTGTCAGGCTCTGTTATGATGGGTATTAATACAAAAGAATTTGGTGAGACTGCAGAATTGAAATCCGGTCTAAATGATAAACACTGGTTTAATTATCTGAACAGTATAGCTACTGTTTCAAATGGTGTAATTATTTCATCAAACCTGGCTAAAAAATATGATCTGTCAATTGGAGATAATATCAAGTATACAAGATACAGCGATATCAAAGGACGTGAAGATGTAGAACTAGGTTCCGCGGGTGGACCGATCTGTGCGATCGTTGATGCATGGCCGGGCTTCAATCAGTATACATATGAAAAAGACAGCAGTGGAAAGGTTGTTGAAAAGGAACGTTATCTGGTTGTAGCTAATTATGCATATGTTGTTGGATCGTTTGGATTGACACCATATCAGGTATGGGGCAGACTTGTAGCAGGACATGATTACAAAGAAGCAGTCGATGCCGTACAGAAACAGGGCATTCAGTTGAATAGCTATGAAAGTGTTGATCAGGATGTCAGAGATATGCTGGAATCCCCATTGGTTCTGATCACAAATGGTTTATTCTCATTGAGCTTTTTAGTTGCGGTTATCCTTTGTACGATCGGTTTCCTGATCTATTGGATCACATCTATCAAGCAGAGAGAGCTTTTATTTGGTATTTATCGTGCAATGGGTATGAGTATGCATGAGATCAATAAGATGCTGATCAATGAGCAGATGTTCAGTTCCGTACTTGCCAGTCTGGCCGGCTACGGAGTCGGAGCTGCGGCAACAGCATTGTTTGTAAAGCTGGTGGCGGTTGTATACCTGCCGGAGGCTCATAATATAGCGATCAGCATAACGGTTAATCCGTTTGATATCTTAAAACTGACAATCGTTATTGTAGTGATGTTTATTATCTGCTTTATTGTTCTTCGCACGATATTAAAGAAGATGAACATTACACAGGCATTGAAGCTTGGGGAGGATTAAACTATGGATATGATAACTGCAAGAGGAATAAAACGATGCTTTACGGTTGGAAATGGCGAACCATTTTATGCTCTTAAAGGAATTGATCTGGACATTCCTGAAGGCAAGCTTGCAATATTAAAGGGGCGATCCGGTTCCGGTAAGACGACACTGTTAAATATTCTGAGTGCACTTGATGAAGCAACAGAGGGACAGGTTATTATAGAAGATAATGACCTGTCAGAGATGTCTGTTGAGGATAAAGAGAAATTAAGACGATTTGATATTGGTTTTGTATTTCAGTCGGTTGCGTTGATTCCGATCATGAATGCATATGAAAATGTTGATTTTGGACTTCGACTGGCAGAATATGAAGGCAATCGTGATTCACGAATCCGCGAAGTGCTGGAGATGGTTGGACTGAGTTCCAGAATGTATCACATGCCAAATCAGATGTCCGGTGGTGAGCAGCAGCGTGTAGCTATAGCAAGGGCTGTTGCACATAAGCCGAAGGTAATATTTGCGGATGAGCCGACGGGGGCACTTGATACGGCTTCAGGACTGAATGTTATGCGGTTGTTCAAGGATCTGGTTGCAAAAGAGGGAATAACCATTGTTATGACCACCCATGATCCCAACCTGATGGAACTCGGAGATGTTGTATTTGAGATAGAGGATGGTGAGATCGTTGGCAAAGCATAGTGGATTATTTAAGAAAAAAGAAAAAGAGAAAATTTCTGAACCAGAGATGATTAACTCGGTATCACCGGATGCCTGCAATGCAGATAATATAGCAGAAAATAACGTGACAATGGATGATCCTGAAATGGATGCAGAAGCATCAGATACAGCGGAAGCCGATGCAGATGCCGTGGAATCTGATAATATCATTGATTGTGACAGCCTGGTTAAAATCTACAAGACAGATGAAGTTGAGGTTATGGCACTTCAGGGACTGGAGCTTACGATCAAAAAAGGCGAATTGATGGCAGTTATCGGTAAATCCGGTAGTGGTAAGTCAACTTTGTTAAATATGATTGGTGGTCTGGAACGTCCTACTGCAGGAAAGCTGTATGTAGATGGCAAAGATCTGTTTGCAATGACTGATAAAGATCTGGTTGAATACAGAAAACACACAGTTGGTTTTGTATGGCAGAAGAATTCCAGAAACCTTCTTCCTTATATGACAGCACTTGAGAATGTTCAGGTTCCGATGTATTTTGATAAGGATAATAAAGCGGACAGAGAAAAGAAAGCATATGACCTGTTGTGTAAGGTAGGATTGAAAGAAAAGGTCAATTCTTATCCATCACAGATGTCCGGTGGTGAGCAGCAGCGAGTTGCTATCGCAATTGCTTTGGCAAATGACCCGAAGATCCTTCTGGCAGATGAGCCGACAGGTGCGGTCGATTCCAAGACATCAGACATGATACAGGATCTGTTCCGTAAATTGAATGAGGAACTGGGTATTACGGTTATTATAGTAACACATGATATCAGTCTGGCGAATAAGGTAAGCCGTGTGGTTATGATCGCCGATGGTAAGATCAGTACAGAGAAGATCATGAAAGAGGACTATCGGAAAAGAATCAATGACATGGAAGGTGTTAATTTTAACGGATCAGATTCTCATGAAGAATATTCAGTTCTGGATAAGGCACATCGTGTTCAGATCAGTGATGATATTCTGGAGGCGGCCGGAATTGACACAAACAAGGTAAAGATTCAGGTTGTTGATGGAAAAGTTGTAATATCAAAAGAATAAAAATAATCAATATAAAGACGGAAATATTGTGTGTTCACAGTATTTTCGTTTTTTTATGCGCGTTTTTCCTTGCTATTAAATATCCGCTCGATTATAATAACTTTGTTTTATTGAATAATATCAGTGTATAGTCTGAAAATTTCTAGGAGGAAATCATGAGAAAGAAAAAGTTCACAAAAATGACAGCTCTGCTTTTGGTAACAGCGTTGTCAGCAGCAACTGTTTTTTCCGGCTGTAGTAAAAAGGTGGATTATGATGTGGATGGAAACGACAGCAGTGAAAACAGTGGTTCAGGAGATAGTGGTGCACTTGCTTCACGGCTGGGAATTCCTGAATCATATGAGGGAGATATTGAAGTCGGTGATTCCGGGTTAAAGAGTATTAAGATAAAAGATGATGATATAAGTGTTCCGTCATCTGACAGTATGTCCATCATTAGCTATAAAAGGAATACATTTGATAATGCATATAAGCAGAAAGTATGTGAGGCAGTATTTGATAAATCAAAAGGAATCTATGTATATGACTGGGAGCATCAGACAAAAAGTGATCTTCAGTCACAGATCGATTCATTCCAGGCAATGTTAGATGAGGCAAAGGCATCCGGAGATTCCGAGACAGAGAGTTATTGTAATGAATACATATCTTATCTGGAAGACGAGATGGCGAATGCAACAGACGAACGTACAGGTGCGGGGGATTACAGTGCAACTGATTTTATAGGAAATATTGGGGATAACGAATACATGCTCTCATTTTCAGATGCTGCAGATGGTCTGGGAGCAAATTTTGAGTTGTCATATTATCCTTCTGAGGGACTAATAAATTATAAACCACATGAAGGTGCTACATATGTTTATGCATATGATGCACAGTATGGGGATGAAGATGTAGATGAGAGTATGCCAAACAGCTGTACATTTACGCAGGATGAAGCAGTTACTATTGCACAGGAATTCCTGAACAGCTGCGGTATTGATGATGTGAGCCCTACACACACATCCCAGCTTTTATGGGAATATTACGATACATCTTATGATGTTGTAGCGACAGAGTATGATGGATATATTATAACATTTGGACGTTCAGTAAATGGTACTGCACCATACAGTGCTGATCTGTCAATGGTTGATTCAATCTCATCTGATGATGTCTGGTATGATTCAACATCTGAGACATTTACGATACAGGTTGATTCAAATGGAGTGATCAATGCAAGTTGTTATCCACTCCTTACACCGACGGGAGATGAGCAGAAGAATGTTGATCTGATGAGTTGGAAAGATCTGTTAAGTGCACTGAATAAGAATGTACCGGCGTATTATACAGAAAATAAAACTTCCTACAATGATATTGAATATAATGATGTAAGACTTACATATTATTGTATGAAAGATGAATCACAGGAGGATATATACCAGTATGTTCCGGTATGGATCTTCGCACAGGCAGATGAAGAGGATGGAAATTATGACTATGATTATCCGGTACAGGCAATTATGGTAAATGCTGTTGATGGAACGATATATGATCTGAAAGAAATTCTTCAGAGTATAGATGCATCATCTTATTATGATGATACAATGGACAGCACCTATACGATCGACGGAGAAGGTGATGGCTCAGATGAATACAATGACGAGAGCATTATAGGCGGTGATGACGGTTCAGATAATGGCGATGACAGCTCAGATAATACGGATAATGATTCAAATGATGTAGATAATGAGAAGGACAGCTCAGATATCGATACATTGGAAAGTAACGATGATGCAATCGTTGATGTAGAATAAAGAATAAGATATTCAAGAACATAATGCTTAATAAGGTAACAGAGAGTTTGATAGAAGATATCAGATTCTCTGTTATTTTATTGCGCTTTTTTATCATAAGATGGCTTGACAAAATACCCCCATGGGGTATATAAATAATTTGATGATTGATAAGATACAGTCTGATATTTATAGAAAATGAATTGTATAACAGATAAGAAAGGAGCAGAGACTAATGGAAGAACCATGCTGCCATTGCCATAAAACAAAACAGAGAACAGAAGGAGAATATAAGAAACTAATGAACCGGTTGAATCGGATCGAGGGTCAGATACGTGGAATAAAGGGAATGTTGGAAAAGGATGCATATTGTACGGACATATTAGTACAGGTTGCCGCAGTCAATTCGGCATTGAACAGTTTTAATAAAGAACTTCTTGCAGAACATATCCGTACCTGCGTAATTGATGATATCAAAGCCGGAAAAGAAGAGACAGTGGATGATCTGGTAGAAACCATTAAGAAGTTAATGAAATAAACATATAGTAAGAAGGTGAATTGACTTGGATAAATATAACGTAACAGGAATGAGCTGCAGTGCCTGCAGCGCAAGCGTAGAAAAGGCTGTAAAAAAGGTGAAAGGAATTGACAGCTGTACTGTCAGTCTGCTTACGAATTCAATGACGGTAGAAGGAAATGCTGATCCTAAGACAGTTATTGAAGCAGTAGAAAAGGCAGGATATGGAGCAAGTCTGATGACAGGAGAAGACAGGAAAGGCTCCGGGAAGAAACAGGTAGCAGATGCAGATGAATTAGATAATCATGCAGCTTTGCACAAGATGAAGGTTCGACTGATCGCATCTATCGTTATGTTAATTCCACTGATGTATATTTCCATGGGACATATGATGTGGGGATGGCCTCTGCCGGCAATCATCAGTGATAATCATGTTGCTATGGGACTGATCCAGATGCTGTTTGCGATTGCGATCATGGTTGTAAATCAGAAGTTTTTTATTAACGGCTTTAAAGGAGTGATCCATGGAGCACCGGGGATGGATACATTAGTAGCACTTGGTTCAGGTGCTTCTTTTATCTACAGCACATATGTATTATTTGCAATGACAGATGCTGTGATGAGACAGGATAATGACCGTGTTATGACATTGATGCATGATTTTTATTTTGAATCAGCTGCCATGATCCTTGCACTGATAACAGTTGGTAAGACATTGGAGGAATATTCCAAAGGACGTACGACAGATGCCTTAAAGGGCTTGATGAAGCTTGCACCAAAAACAGCTGTTGTTCTTCGTGATGGAGAAGAACAGGAAGTTGTTGCAGAGGATGTGGCAGTTGGAGATGTATTTATCGTCCGTCCGGGTTCCAGTGTTCCGGTAGATGGTGTGGTTATAGAGGGAAACAGCGCGGTTGATGAGTCTGCTTTATCCGGTGAGAGTCTTCCGGTCGATAAAGCAGAGGGAGATAAGGTATCTGCCGCAACGATCAATAAATCCGGTTATCTGAAATGCCGGGCAACCAGAGTTGGTACAGATACGACCTTATCTCAGATCATTGAGATGGTCAGTGATGCAGCCGCAACAAAAGCACCGATCGCAAAGATCGCAGATAAAGTATCCGGTATCTTTGTTCCGGCTGTCCTGATCTGTTCCCTGATCACTATTATTGTATGGATCATTGCAGGAGAGAGCACAGGATTTGTACTTGCCAGAGGTATATCGGTACTTGTAATCAGCTGCCCATGTGCACTTGGACTTGCAACGCCGGTTGCCGTAATGGTAGGTAATGGTGTTGGAGCAAAGCAGGGTATCTTATTTAAGAATGCATCAGCCCTTGAGATGACAGGAAAGACAGAAGTGGTTGTGTTAGATAAGACAGGAACGATCACAAACGGAACGCCGGAATTGGTAGATGTAGTTCCGGGAAATGGATACAGTGAGACAGACCTGCTTACCTTTGCAGCTAGTCTGGAGCAGTACAGTGAGCACCCGATCGGTAAAGCCATTATGGAATATGTCGGACAGAAGGGGATCAAGACACAGAAGATCGAAGATTTTCAGGTGCTTCCGGGAAATGGACTCCGCTGCAGATTAAGCGGTGAGGTGGCTTCACAGAATGAAAACGGAGTCGGACAGGATGTAGCAAAGAGGTCAGATCACATTTTGCTTGGTGGAAATGGAAAATTCATCAGTCAGTATGTAACCTTATCCGAGGCGGATAAGACACTGGCAGAAGAATTAGCCTCACAGGGCAGGACCCCGATCTATCTGGCAATTGACGAGAATAAACTGATCGGTATCCTTGCCGTTGCAGATACGATCAAGGAGGATGGTATCCTTGCGATCAAAGAGTTAAAAGAAATGAATTATTCAGTTGTTATGTTAACCGGAGATAATGCAAAGACAGCAGAAGCAATCGGTAAGCAGGCGGGTGTTGACCGTGTGATCGCTGATGTACTGCCGGATGGAAAAGAAGCGGTTGTAAGAGAACTGATGAAAGAGCACCGTGTGATCATGGTTGGTGATGGTATCAACGATGCACCGGCACTGACCCGTGCAGATATCGGTATGGCGATCGGAGCCGGAACCGATGTTGCGATCGATGCAGCAGATGTAGTACTGATGCGGGAAGGGCTTCGAACCGTTCCGGCAGCCATCCGGTTAAGTATGGCAACAATACGAAATATCAAAGAGAACCTGTTCTGGGCATTTATCTATAACATTATCGGAATCCCTCTTGCCGCAGGTGTCTGGTATCCGATGTTTGGCTGGAAATTAAACCCGATGTTTGGAGCATTTGCCATGAGTCTTTCCAGTTTTTGTGTAGTAATGAATGCATTACGGTTGAATTTCGTGAGGATATATGTTAATAATAGTAAATACAGAATACACCACAAAAAGGTTTCAAAAAATGTTGAGGGAAATAATAAGACAGAAAAGGAGACTGGTACGATGAATAAGACGGTGTATATAGAAGGAATGATGTGCGGACACTGCGAGACAAGAGTGAAGAAAGCATTTGAGGCACTTCCACAAGTAACAGAAGCAGAGGTCAGCCATGAGAAGAAACAGGCGGTACTTACTTTAAGTGGTGAGTTATCCGATAAAGAGATCAAGAATACGGTCAAGGAAGCCGGATATAAGGTAACTTCGATCAGCTAAAATAGAAATACAGGATAAAAGATAAAATGACAGGGCACGGATTAATGTGTCCTGTCATAACTTAATAAGAGGAAAATTGTCTATGAAGAAACTATTGAACAGGTTATTTAGTCGAATGGTAATTACATGTCTGTTAGTAGCTGCGCAGTTGATCTTCTTTATGGTGGAAGTGTTCAAGCTGCAGCAATATTATGTGGTTGTAGCAGCAATTCTGCATTTGTTAAGTTTTATTGCAGTGGTGCATCTGCTGTTAAAGGATGTGAATCCGTCAATTAAACTGGCGTGGATCGTTCCAATTCTGATGTTCCCGGTTCTTGGTGGTTTGCTTTATTTATTGTATGGACATATTATTATGCCGAAGAAGCTTGAAAAATACATGAAGCATGCGGCAGAATGGGATTATGAGACGGATCTGTATGCGAATATGGCATATTTCAGTGACGTGATAAAAGGGCAGTCTCCATATCGGCTGTTTAAATATACAGAAGATTATGCAGGCTCTCTTGTATATCAGAATACAGCGGTCCGGTATTATCCGATGGGCGAAGATGTCTGGCCGGATCTTGTCGATGATCTGAAAGCGGCAAAGAAATACATTTTCCTTGAATATTTCATCATCAATCCGGGCGAAATGTGGGATACGGTGCTTGAGATCTTAAAAGAGAAGGTAAAAGAGGGCGTGGAAGTTCGTTTGATCTATGATGATATAGGCTCTGTCTTTTATGTGCCGAAGTATTACTGGCACGAGATGGAGAGATATGGGATCAAATGTATGGCATTCAACCAGGTGGTTCCATTTCTGGCAACGATCTTTAACAACCGGGATCATCGTAAGATTGCAGTTATGGATGGTACAGTTGCCTATACCGGCGGTTTTAACCTGTCCGATGAATACATTAATAGGAAATCACCTTATGGCAGATGGAAGGACAACGGTATCCGCATGGATGGGGATGCTGCATGGCGTTTTACGATCCTGTTCCTTCAGTTATGGAACAGCATCAGGAATGAAGATAAGCATATCTTAAGCTATCGTCCGACAGAGCAGAAGAAGTATTTGAACGATGGATATCTTCAGCCGTATACAACCAATCCATTAAAAAAAGAGCCACTTGGTGAGAACATATATATGCAGATGATCAATGACGCAAAGGAGTATGTATATATCTTTACGCCATATCTGATCGTGTGCAATGAGATGATGACGGCGTTAAAGCTTGCGGCAAAGAGGGGCATTGATGTCCGTATTGTAACACCTGCGATTCCGGATAAGAAGATGATCTTTCGCATGACGCAGTCAAGCTATAAGGAGCTGCTTTGTGCCGGTGTGAAGATCTATCAGTACACACCTGGATTTATCCATTCCAAATGTATCCTGACCGATGATAATCTGACATCGATCGGTTCGATCAATATGGATAACCGAAGCTTCTATCATCATTTTGAATGTGGTGTGCTGGTATATGATTCCAGTATCATTGCAGAGGTAAAATATGATATGGTTTCAACAATGAAGGAATCCGAAGAAATCACATTGGAGTGGTGCAAGGAGCATATGTCCAGAATTACGCTGGTGGATGCGTTCCTCAGACTGTTATCACCTCTGCTTTAAACAATGACAGAAGTAAATGAAAATGCTTTTGCAGAATGGATATAACAACATGGGAAAAGTAAATCATAAGAATAACAGAGGAGATATTCATAAGATAACGGATGCAGTTATTCATCTGTATCTTATCTATATGTTTGTGGTTTTTCCGCTGGTTCTGCATGATGGATATAAAGATATTACCATAACAAAATATAATTTTTTCAAGAATGGTGTTCTGGCGCTTCTTATCATTATGACCCTGCTTCTGGTTCTGTATCTGACAGATCGTTCGGGAAATACAGGCTATCCGGGAAATGATAGGGCAGCATCGAAAAAACATACCATACTGGCATCGGATGTCTTTATGGGTTTGTTTTTATTCGCGGGATTTTTTGCTTTTATAGCATCCAAAGACCGTATGGCTGCTTTTACCGGAGAACTGGGAAGACGATGTGGTCTTGCATTTCTGCTTCTTGTCGGAGCAGTCTATGTCTGCGTGGCAGCGGGATGCAGTCTGAGAGAGTGGATATATCCGGTATTTGCATGTACGAGTGGACTTACATACTTGATGAGTATTTTGCAGCACCTGGAGATTGATCTGTTTCATCTGTATGCTTCGATCCGGTTTGACCAGAGGACGACATTCATATCAACATATGGAAATATTAATATGTATGCAAGTTTTCTCTGCCTGACAATTCCATTGTTCATGGCAGCAGGTATGTATGCAGACAAATGCTGGAAGTGTGTGCTGTATACAGTCGTTTTATTTCTTGGCGGTATGGCAGTTATTGCGGCAAATAGTGACGTAGCTTACATTGGTATCGGAGTACCGATGGTGGTGTTGTTATTAGCAGGAATCAGAAACAGGATAAAGGCAAGTGATAATACTACAGTGCCTGGACAAAATTCAGATTTTGATCCGTTTTTTGGATGGCTTATAGGCTGTACCGGGATCGTTCTTGGTTATACGGTAATGGCATTTCTTACGACAGGAACCGGACGGGGATACGATAAGCTAACAGGGCTTGCAGGGCTGGTAGATCACCGCCTGGTTTTAACTATCGTATCAATAGTGTCGGTGATCGGTTGTCTGCTCTATGGATGCAGCAGAAGAATGGCAGATCATGCAGTTGCTCAAAAGAAAGCTTCAAAGTCTGTAAGGGATAAAAAGCATACGACAGGCTGCTGGAAAATAATATATTGGATCACGATTGGAATATTGATCCTTGCTACTTTTGTAACGGTGATAACAGGAATCAGCAATAATTGGGAGATATTTACCTTTGATGATGAATGGGGCAACTTTCGGGGGTATGTCTGGAGCAGACTTACCCGGATCTATCAGGATCTTCCATTTGTGAATAAGGTATTTGGCGCAGGAAATGAGAGTATCTATACATTGATGTCTGCGCGATACAGTGACGAGATGATAGAAGTGACAGGAACGGTCTATGACAGTGCACATAATGAATATCTGCAATATCTGGTAACTATGGGTATCGCGGGTCTTATCACATATCTTGGGCTTATCATTTCATCCATTGTGAATGGTGTGAAGATGGTGAAGGAAGATCCTTTATGCATACCGCTTCTTGCAGGCATGATCGGATATGTCGTACAGGCATTTGTAAATGTGGAACAGCCGATCACGACACCGTTTTTATTCCTGTTTCTTGCACTTATGGCAGGGATGAGAAGGAGAAGCCTGAAAGCTATGTGTGAATAGTGGAAAACTACGGGCTTTATCAGAAGTTGACAGGATTGTGGAAGTACAGGCTTGTCAAAGTGTTATATTTCGTTGTATAATCACGGAGTATGTGTATTATAGATGGATAACGGCTGGAAAGTGATCGGAGACATATATTTTGCCGGCAGCCGGTTGGACACAGAATAAAAATAGATAATAATTATGATATAAAAGGTCAGCATCTGAACAGGTGCTGTTACAGGAGGAAAAAATGAAGGTTTATGACGAGTTAGTGGCAAGAGGATTAATTGCCCAGACAACAGATGAAGAAGAAATTAAAGAGCTGGTAAATAACGGAAAAGCCATTTTCTATATAGGATTTGACCCAACTGCAGACAGTCTTCATGTGGGACATTTCATGGCACTTTGCCTGATGAAGCGTTTACAGATGGCAGGTAATAAGCCGATCGCCCTGATCGGTGGCGGTACAGCTATGATCGGTGATCCATCCGGACGTACCGATATGAGACAGATGATGACAATAGAAACGATCGCTCATAATGTAGAATGCTTCAAGAAGCAGATGAGCCGTTTTATCGATTTCTCAGAAGGCAAGGCACTTCTTGTAAATAATGCAGACTGGTTACTTGACCTGAACTATGTAGATGTTCTTCGTGAGGTTGGCCCGCATTTTTCAGTTAACAATATGCTTCGCGCAGAGTGCTATAAGCAGAGAATGGAGAAGGGCTTAAGCTTCTTAGAGTTCAACTACAT
>DJPV01000089.1:0-15285 GCA_002437435.1 Lachnospiraceae bacterium UBA6403
CTCCAAAATTCCCCTTGCCAAAATCCAGATTTGCGTTATCATAGTAAAAACAAAAGATAGCAAATTCGTTTTGAAAGGAAGTTGAAGATATATGACAAAGACAGGATTGGTTTTAGAAGGCGGTGGCATGCGTGGCATCTATACTGCCGGAGTACTGGATGTATTTTTAGATCATAATATTACAGTGGATGGCGTGATCGGCGTATCGGCGGGAGCTATTCATGGAGCATCCTTTTTGTCCAAGCAGCGTGGAAGAAATATTGCATACAGCCTGGAATACCGGAATAATAAGGAATATATGAGTTTGAAGTCATTGCTGAAAACGGGAAATTTATTTGGAGTTGATTTTTGTTATGACAAACTGCCGAATGAATTATACAAATTCGACTATGATGCTTTTAAGGAAAATCCAACGAGATTTTATGTATGCTGTACAAATGTAGAGACCGGACAGCCGGAGTATCTGGAATGTACGGATCTTCGAAAGGATATGGACAAGCTTCGTGCATCAGCATCACTTCCGATCGTATCTCAGATCGTAGAAGTAGATGGCAAGAAGTTATTGGATGGCGGAACGGCAGACAGCATCCCGATCTTCCAGTTCCGAAGAATGGGATATCGAAAAGATATCGTAGTTTTGACCAGACCGGAAGGTTATGTCAAGGAAGAAGACAGCATGTTGAAGCTGGAAGCAATCCGGTATAAGGAATATCCGGAGTATGTGAAACGAATAGCCATGCGGCATTTGTATTATAATAAGACATTGGAGAAACTGGCTGAACTGGAACAGAAGGGCGAGGTTCTTATTATCCGGCCGAGTGTACAGATCGACATATCAAGAACGGAAAAGGATGATAAGAAGATTCAGGCAATGTACGATCTGGGCGTGTATGATGCACAGAATAAGATCGAAGAAGTGGCTGAATTTCTGAAATAATGCATCAATATCCGGCTGATATAAAAAGATTGTTATGATTTTGGTGTCAGAGTTTGGATAGATACAGAAAGATTTATTTGTCAGTTTCTTACTATGGATATAAGGCAGGATATCTGCATATGAAAAATGATAATGTTCAAGGTAAAACGGACAATACGAAGGATAAGGCACAGGAGAATCATGTGAAAATGACACAGACTCCTGTGCCTTCTCTTATTTTGCGATTATCCTGTTCAACTATTGTCAGTATGCTTGCCGGAACGACATACAATATCGTAGATATGTATTTTGTTTCGGATCTTGGAAACAGCGCAGTTGCGGCAGTCGGGGTTTTATTTTCAGTGCTTGCAATGATACAGGCGGTAGGATATACATTTGGCATGGGCGCAGGCAGCAGAATATCCCGGTTTTTAGGTGAACAGAAAGAAAAGGAGGCAGGCAGGGATGCGCTGGCTGCGGTCTTGATGTCGCTGATTGCCGGACTTATACTGATGGGGGCAGGTTTCCTGTGGCAGAAACCGCTGGTTGATTTTCTGGGATCGACGGATACGATCGAGACATTTGCATTAGATTATGGATTCTGGATCCTGCTTACAGCGCCGGTCATGTGTGTGTCGTATGTACTCAACAATGTTTTGCGGGCGGAAGGAATGCCTGTCTGGGCGTTAGTCGGAATTGGAAGCGGTGCTGTCTTAAATGCGGTCTTAGATCCGATTCTGGTGTCAGGTTTGGAGCTTGGAATCCGTGGAGCGGGAATTGCGACATTTTGTGGACAGAGCGTAAGTCTTGTTATCATGCTGATCGTAATGCTGAGCGGGAAAAGCGTGATCGGGTTGAATAAAAATATGGATAGTGTGAATCGTTCACGGAAAAATGCAGGCATGGACGGTATTGCTGATGAAGCTGCAAATTCAAAATATAAACCGGTAGGAATGCGGGTTGAAATTGAGAAGATAAAGGCAGAAGAGCGACAGAAAGGGAAGTCGTTCAGGCAGACCGCAGCCGCTATTACAAGAACAGGTATTCCGTCTTTCTTCCGTCAGGGGCTGGTCTGCGTAGCAACAATCCTGTTGAACCGGGCGGCGAGAGAATATGGGGATGATGTGGTTGCTGCAATATCGGTATCAAATAAAGTATTTGCCGTATTGTTTGCTGTTATGGTTGGCTATGGTCAGGGCTTTGCGCCGGTGGTTGGCTACAACTATGGGGCAAAGGAAAATGACCGGGTAAGAAGAGCAATCACGTTTACACTTCTAAGCCAGATCATCGCATCGGCTGTCGCAGGTGTTCTTGTGTGGATATTTGCATCTCCGATCATCTCGTTATTTGGTGAAAATGTAGCACTTGATCTGGGCGTGCTCTCCCTTCGGATACATGCGGTATCATTGCCATTTATGGCGGTGTGCCTGGTCAGCGGTATGTTATTTCAGGCGATAGGGGAGATCGGAAAAGCCATTCTTATTTCATCCACCAGACAGGGAATCTTTTTCCTGCCATTGATCTGGCTTCTTCCAATGTATTTTCAGGAAACAGGCGTGGCTCTTACGCAGGGAATCTCCGATGTACTGTCAGGGGTATTTTCATTGCCGTTTATACTTGTGGCGATTCATGTGTGTAAAAAAACAGGTAGGAAATAACTATAATGAATAATGTTTTTGCTTTGGAGACCAGATATTTTGTTAAAAACTGTAGCTGTCCTGACTTTATTTGTCCGAAACGTTTGAAAGATTTTCGTGATTTTGTTGTATTCTGCCAGCAAATGCGGGCGCATGTTTGAGCCTGAAAGGCGAGTTTGCGCAGGAGCATTTGCGGATCAGGCGAATACACAAAATAGAAAATCTTTTAAGTTACGGCAAATAAAGTCAGGACAGCTGCATTTTTTAACAGGGCATTTACAGGAAATCTCCACCAAGAAAAAGATAGACATTTTTGACCGTGAATGGTATGCTGTAAGGTAAGATTGTGACGGTGGAAGCCATGTTCGGCAGGTGGCTTTCACCCGGAAGACAGCTTCAGGAAGGTTGTGAAACATGGAGTATGTATTTGTGGATTTTGAGATGAATCAGATCGATAATTCTCATCTCGATGAATTAAAAATATGTAAAAATGAAATAATTGAAATAGGAGCTGTTAAGCTGGATGATACATATAAGGAGATTGATTCATTCAAGACTTATGTAAAGCCGGGAATTACGCCTGTGACATCCAGAATAACAAATCTTACCGGGATCACAAATGAGATGGTAGACGATGCGCCGGATTTTGCCGCTGCGATGGATCAGTTCATTGCATGGGGCTTAAGCGCGGATGTGATCTATGCATGGAGTGAGAATGATCTGCGGCAGTTCAACCGGGAACGCAAGTTAAAATCCTACAATAACCCGGATGCACAAAAGCTTGCATCCAAATGGAAGGATTTCCAGAAGGAATTTGCACGTATGCTTGGAACCAGAAGAAGACTGGCACTGTCAGATGCGGTATTCTATCTGGGAGAAGATTTTCAGGGCAGAGAACATGATGCGTTGTGGGATGCCAGAAATACAGCAGAAGTATTCATTCTTTCAAAGGACAGGGAGAAGTTTGATAAAATTATGGCTCCAATTATGAATGCTTATAAACCGAAAGAAAATATGACCTATTCCATAGGTGATGTATTCGGAAACATCAATCTGCCGGAATAAATGGTCTTGGCATGATTGAGCAGACACGTTCTATGTGCCTGCTCAAAAAAATGTAAATAGAAAGCCGAGGAAGCTGAATTTGGAACTTAATAATTCGAATATGAAAAAGATCATAAAGCTGATTATTATAACCGTATTAGTTGTATTTTGTGTATTTCGATTTGATAAGATTCGTGCTTGCGGGACATGGATCATCGGGCTGCTTATGCCGTTTGTGATTGGATTTGCGATTGCCTTCATCCTGAATGTGCCGATGAAGGGATTTGAAAATCTGATATTCCGAAATGAAAAGAGCAGATGGTATCGGTTTCGGAGGCCGGTCTGTATGGTGCTTTCGCTTATCTGTGTAGTTCTGGTGCTTACCTTTGTTATCACGATGCTGATACCGGAGGTCAGCCGGACAATTACGGCAATTGGACAACAGTTTCCATCTACGATGGAAGCGATCAAGAATTGGGCGGTGAATCTGACAGCGGGATATCCGGACATCGTAGACCGGATTATGGAGATTGATATTGCATGGGATAAAGTGAGCGAGAGTGCGATCAATCTGATAAAGAATGGGAGCGGAAGCCTGTTATCATCGACATTTAATTTTGCGACCTCTGTTGTCAGCGGCATGATCGATTTTGTGGTTGGGCTGTTTTTTGCGATCTACATTCTGGCACAGAAGGAGACTTTGAAGCGGCAGACAAAAGGTCTGATGTATGCGTTATTTAAAGAGAAGACAGCAGATAAGATTATTAAGACCTGCGTTATGGCAGATGAGACATTTGCAAATTTTATAACCGGACAGTGCTTAGAGGCATGTATTCTGGGACTGATGTTCTTCGTATCCATGAGCATCTTGAGTATTCCATATGCACTGACTGTCAGTGTTACGATCGCAGTAACGGCGTTGATTCCGGTCTTCGGTGCATTTATCGGATGTGGAGTTGGTGCATTTCTCATTCTGGTTGACGACCCGAAGAAGGTATTGGTATTCCTGATCCTGTTTATCGTATTGCAGCAGATCGAGGGCAACCTGATCTACCCGCATGTGGTAGGTGGTTCGGTCGGACTTCCATCTATATGGGTGCTGGTTGCCGTTATCATCGGTGGAGATCTGATGGGAATTCTCGGTATGCTGATATTTGTACCGTTGTCCTCTGTCTTATATGCACTGGTAAAGGAATTCGTGCTTGTGAGATTGCGGGAAAAAGGTGTCGCCTGGGAAAAATATGGAGAACCGTATGATTCATCGGATGATGAATGGAAAGGAAAAGCCCGAAAACGGCAGCAGAGGCGGCAGTCCAGACGCATGAAAGAGAAAAGAAGCAAGGGAAATGCCTGAGATAAGCAAGAAGGATAAAACAGAGTGAATGATCTGTTTATACAGACAAATGAAGAAAGAAGGATAATTTAAAATGTACAGAGATATAGCGAAATTGGTATTATATAGAAATCTGGGTGAAGACAGTATTCTGATGAAGCTGTCCGGGATATTTGAGGATTTTGACCGTGGAGACTGTCCGAATGCAGAGCTGGTTGCAAGGATCTATGACCAGATCAAGCGGCTGCTGGATCTTGCTACTGATTATGGATTTGACACAAATCTGTGGCACAACTATCTGGCATTTATCCTTATCACAAATGAGAATTCGTTCTCTATGACGAGTGAAAAAGTAGGTGCAAATGATGGAACCGTTAATTATTTTGCAAAGAATGATTTCAAGATCTTCAAGAAACTGTTTGATTTTGATTTCTCTGAGATCGAGGAAGCACTGGATATTGACTGCTTCACGATCGTGAATAATTATAAAGCCATTGGCAAGAAGGAACGTATGTATAATAAGAACGTCAGCACAAAGGTACAGGATATCAGCCGTGCGATCGAAGGAGCAAAGGATGAAAATGATATCTTTAAGATCGTGACAGATTTCTATAAGGCATATGGTGTTGGCATGTTCGGACTGAACAAGGCATTCCGTATCATTCATCCGACAAATGGAGATATGCAGTTTGTTCCGATCAATAACACAGAGGATGTCCGTCTGGATGATCTGATCGGATATGAGATTCAGAAACAGAAGATCGTGGAGAATACAGAAGCCTTTGTTGCAGGACGTAAGGCGAATAATGCACTGTTATTTGGCGACAGCGGAACCGGAAAGTCAACAACGATCAAAGCGATCATAAATGAATATTACGATCAGGGACTTCGTATGATCGAGATTTACAAACACCAGTTTCAGGATCTGTCTCAGGTTATTTCACAGATCAAGAACCGTAACTATCGATTCATCATTTACATGGATGATCTGTCCTTTGAGGAATTTGAGACAGAATACAAATATCTGAAGGCGGTCATCGAAGGTGGTCTGGAAATCAAGCCGGATAATGTTCTGATCTATGCAACCTCGAACCGTCGTCATCTGATCCGTGAGACATGGACAGACCGTACTGATCTTGAGAATAATAATGGTATGCATAAGAGTGATACGATGCAGGAGAAGCTGTCACTGGTCAATCGTTTTGGTGTTACGATCAATTACAGCAAGCCATCACAGAAGGAATATTTCCAGATCGTTGTAGGGCTGGCAGAGAAGAACGGTATCCATATGACAGAGGAAGAACTGTGTGCGGAAGCAAACAAATGGGAACTGTCGCATGGTGGAATCTCCGGCCGTACAGCACAGCAGTTTATCAACTATCTGGCTGGCAAGCAGATGTAAAGCAGATACTATCAATGAAGAGATCCATTGAAAGTATCTGCCAGAGGTTGTTCCGTTGTATGGACTGGGAGGACACAACATGACAAAAAAAGAAAAACAGCAGGTCGCTGAGATTTGCCGGATCTTGAATGAGACATATGGAACAGATTACAAGTGTTACCTGAATCATGAAAATGCATGGCAGCTTCTGATCGCAACGATGTTGTCGGCACAATGTACAGATGCCAGGGTAAACATTGTAACAAAGGATCTGTTCGTGAAATATCCGACTTTGCAGGCATTTGCCGATGCAGACATCAAGGAACTGGAAAAGGATATTTACTCAACCGGATTTTATAAGAATAAAGCGAAGAATATAATTGGCTGTGCGAAGAAGCTCATCAGTGAATATGGCGGAGAAGTGCCGAGTGATATCGAGAGCCTGACGAAATTAGATGGTGTGGGAAGAAAGACGGCAAATGTGATTCGTGGAAATATCTACCATGAGCCGAGTATTGTCGTTGATACGCATGTAAAGCGTATTTCCAGGCTGCTTGGACTTACGGATAGTGATGATCCGGTGAAGATTGAACATGAACTTATGGAGAAACTTCCAAAGGAGCAGTGGATCTTATATAATATCCAGATAATTACACTTGGAAGAACAATCTGTATCGCCAGACGGCCAAAATGTGCAGAATGCGCGCTGAACCGTGTATGTCCGTCAGCAAATGTAACGAAATAAGGAATAATTTTCGGTATAAGATGCTTTGATAATTGGAAAATATTATTTCGTTAAAAATAGTATGAAAAGAATCCGGCACAAATGCTAAATTGCTATAAAATTATATTATTATATCTGGACAAAGTGAAAATTCAGCGTTAATCTATACATGATGTCGTTGCATAAGATAGAAAAAGGTCTGATGTGGGGGCAGGAAATATCAGAAGATTAATAAGTTTAAAATATAAAGGAGAAATGGGAAAATGATCAATTTAAGCAGTTCAAAGGGTAAAAAGGTAGCATCTGCAATTATAGTTGGAATCCTGGTAGCAGCTATGGTAATCGGTATGCTTGCATATGCATTCTAAAAGGTATCAGGGATGAATAAAGAAAAGTTTCGATTTATACAGCAGAAGCGGTCAATCTTAAGATCGTTGAATAAACAGGAACATTCTGACATAACACAAGCCGGCATAGGAGATGACTATAGCCGGCTTGTGTTGTTGGATAGTGAGTTTGCGGTAACGGAAGGACTCTGCCTTGCAAATGCACTTGGTACGGTCACTTCGGATGTTATCAAACAATATAATAAATTACGGCTTGGCGGGTATCAGCCGTTTGCACTTACAGATACGGTCATGATGCCGGAAAATGATGAGAAGTGTATGAAAAAGATTCTGCGGGAGCTTTCTGATCTTGCAAAGGAGCTTCATGTGGATGTTGTGTATGGAGATACTGCGATCAGTGGGATTTTTAAGGAGCCTGCGGTAACGGTAACGATGTATGGACGCAAGATATGGCAGGGCGAGATAAATGCAAAGATCAAGCCGGATATGGATATCGTTATGTGCGGACAGACCGGTATTCTTGGAACCTTGCTCCGGGTCAGGGAAAGAAAGGAAGAGCTTCTGACCAGATATTCTGCGGAGTATCTTCGTACAGCGGAGCAGTTTGACCGATTATTGCTGGTGAAGGATCAGGGAGATATTGCGAGGGCATGTGGCAGTATATATGCACGTCATATTTCAACAGAAGGAGTATATGGAGCATTATGGGAACTGGCAGAGGCTGGCAATGTCGGACTTCGGATCAGCCATGACCATATACCGATCATGCAGGAAACCATCGAGATCTGCGAATTTACCGGAGATGATCCATATCGGATCGATGGATGCGGAGCGGCACTATTTGTCACGGCAGATGGTGAAATGTTAAGCAATCATCTGTATGAAGCCGGATTTGAAGCGGCTGTGATCGGCAGGACAACAACCGGACATGACCGCGTGATCATCCATGATGGAGAGGAGAGCTTTTTGACACCATAAGAGCGAAGGGAGAAAAAACATGTTAAATATCGTACTTCATGAGCCGGAGATGCCGGCAAATACAGGAAATATAGGACGTACCTGTGTGGCAGCAGGTGCAAGACTGCATTTGATCGAGCCTCTGGGTTTTCAGATCAACGAGAAGCAGTTAAAGCGTGCGGGCTTGGACTATTGGGACAAATTAGATGTAACGATCTATGATGATTTTAATGATTTCCTTGAAAAGAATCCTGGTGCAAAGATCTATATGGCAACGACCAAATCCAAACAGAAATATACGGATGTAAACTATGAGGAAGATGCTTATATCATGTTTGGAAAAGAGAGTGCAGGAATTCCAGAGGAGATTTTATTAGATTATAAGGAAACAGCGGTCAGGATTCCGATGTTCCCGGAGATCCGTTCCCTGAATCTGGCAAATTCTGTAGCGATCGTGTTATACGAGGCACTCAGGCAGCAGGGCTTCCCGGAGCTTGAGACGAAGGGACAGCTTCACCATTACGAGTGGTAAAAAGGAGTATTTATGAGTACATACATGGTAGATGGAAAGAAAATGATGAATATCTGTATCCTTGAAATTCTACGGAAATATACGGATTCCGAACATACAATGGATCAGAAGGATATCATAAAAAAGCTGGAAACCGAATATGGAATGAAGGTTGACCGGAAATCCGTCAAGAGCAATCTGATGAATTTGGTGGATTTTGGTTATAATCTGGAATGTACGGAGATTGAACGTGAAAATAAAAACGGAGAGACCGAAATTCTGACAAAGGACTGGTATTATAATCATGAATTTGATGATGCAGAGCTTCGAATGTTGATCGACAGTATCTTATTTTCAAAGACGATACCGAGAAATCAGGCACAGGAGCTGATCGAGAAGATCAAGGGTCTCTCAAATGTGTATTTCAGTGCGAAGGTACAACATGTGTGCAATCTGCCGGGGTTATCACATACCGATAACCGCCAGACTATGTTAAATGTAGAAATGATCGATGATGCGATCAGTGAGGGTAAAAAGGTTGCATTTCTCTATAATACTTATGGTATCGATAAGCAGCTTCACCCGAGAAAGGATACGAAGTATATCGTAAATCCATATCAGATGGTTGCAAATGAGGGAAAATATTATTTGATCTGCAATTATGATAAATATGACAATCTGTCAAATTACCGGATCGATCGTATGACGGAGATTGAGATATTAGATGAAAAGGTCAAAGATAAAAGTCTGGTAAAAGGGATGGAGCATGGACTGAACCTGCCGCAGCATATGGCGGAACATCTCTACATGTTCAGTGATCCATCAGCTACGATTGTATTAAAGGTTCAGAAGGCGAATATGGGTGATATCGTAGACTGGTTTGATAAGAACTTTGAAGTATTGTCACCAAAATTTGTGCAGAACAATTATCCGCAAAACTTTAATCCTGAGACAGATGCCGATAAGACATTTATCCGCGTGACCTGCAGCCAGAACGCCATGTTCCACTGGGCGATGCAGTACGGAATCAGCGTGGAAGTCATCGAGCCTGCAGATCTTCGTGAACGCATCCGCAATGCTGTAAATGAGATGGCAGAACGATATAAATAATGCCTCTTATAAATGGAGACATTATAAGTAAAACATAAAATAAAGCCCCGCCCGCTCTTGTCTCTATGATGGGTAGGAGTTGAAACCCGCTACACTTTCTATTCGGTTCGCACGCTGATTTGTCAGCAGTCGCCCAAACTCGCCTTATAAGGCTCAAACAAGGGCTTGGTGCTGACAGCTAGTGCAAACCTCATAACGAAAGTTCCACTGATGTTTCAATTCCTACCCATCATAGAGGCAAGAGCGGGTGGGGCTTTTTGTTAATTCTTCTTAATACGGAACTTTCCGTTGGAGATATATTGTGTATCTTCTTCTTTCTTCACATGCACGGCTTTGATCGGAACCTGCATTTCCTTTTGCATAGGGAGCGAGAAGATAAATTCACTTCCTTCGCCGACTTTACTGGTGAGGGTGATATTCTCACCGTGTGCCTTAATGATCTCTTTGGTAATGGCGAGTCCGAGGCCGGTTCCGGTCTTATCCTTTCCACGGCTTGGGTCCGTTTTATAGAAACGGTCGAAAACTTTCTTGATCGATTCCGGTGGAATTCCCACACCCTCATCCTTGACACTGACATAGACCTTATTGGATTTCTCTGTGACCTGAACTGTGATCTGGCGACCCTCTGGTGTGAATTTGATCGCATTATCAACCAGATTATAGATAACCTGCTGGATTCTTGTACGGTCTGCATAGACGATCGTATTGTCTGTATGGAAGATCGCATGCAGGTAGATTCCCTTGTCCTGACAACGACCTTCAAAGGTGTTGATCGTAGGAAGGATAATGCTCTTGATATCAAAATTCGACTTATCAAGCTGAAGGTCAAAGGAATCAAAGTTGTTAAGTTCCAGAAGCCCTTGTGTCAGTTTGGTAAGACGCATGGTTTCACTCAGAACGATCTGGAGGTATTTCTCATGTTTATCCGGTGGAATTGTTCCGTCAATCATAGCTTCGATATATCCCTTGATGGAAGTCAGAGGAGAACGGAAGTCATGGGAGATATTAGAGATAAATGATTTTCGGTATTCATTTGAACGGCTAAGTTCGTCTGCCATTTCCTCCATATATCGTGCCAGTTCGCCAAATTCATTATCTGTGTGAACATCGATCTTTGCATTAAAATTTCCTGCCGCATATTGCTTGGAGGTTGCGATAATCTCGCGGATCGGCTTCAACGTGCTGTTCGTGATCAGCATAAGAGCAATCAGAGATAATACAACGATGACGAGAAACGGCATGTAAGTGGATGCAAACGTTTTCTGTGCAATATCTTTGATGAACTGCAAAGACAGGTGAACGGAAAACAGACCGGCATAGGTATTATCCTGATAGACCGGAGTGCTGATGCTTAGTGTTTTGGTGTTAAAGCATCCGTTCAAAGTGCCCGTTTTCGTGGTCTTTGCAAATAATTCCGTACGGTCATAAAAATCTGTTATGATCAGATCCTTTGCAGCCACGCTGTCTTTATTTGAGCAATAAATAATCTTATTGTCCGGTGTGGAGAACCAGATCTCAGCATCCATTGCTTCAGCATGATCATCCAATCGTTCAAAGAAGGTGTCCTGATCGATCGCATTATTCAGATAATCATGAATCGTTGTGCTGATGATCAGTTCACTCTCTGTATTCAGATTTTTCTCTGTGTTGTTCAGAAGCTTTGACTGGGTCATATGGACAGTGTATAAAGCAAGCACACTGAAAATAGCAATGACCAGCAGGACAAAGCCGACAACGATCTTATCAAAAATGGTTTTTTTCATGGTTATTTAACCTCAAATTTGTAACCGATTCCCCATACTGTGAAAATAGACCAGTTATATTTGTCTGTCAGTTTCTCGCGCAGACGTTTGATATGTACATCAACGGTTCTGGTGTCGCCGACATATTCATAACCCCATAATTTGTCCAGAAGCTGTTCTCTGGTAAATACCTGATTTGGACGGCTGGCAAGGAAATACAGCAGTTCCAGTTCTTTTGGCGGCATTTCCAGGTTCTTTCCTTCTAAAGTGACGGTATAGTTTGAAATATTAACGACCAGATTGTCATACTCGACATAGGTGCCGATGTGATCGGCATTTGTCGGATTATAGTTCTGGGAGTTGTCTGTCCGTGAGTTGCAGCGGCGGAGCAATGCACCGACACGGGCAACCAGTTCGTTGGAATCGAAAGGTTTTACGATGTAATCATCGGCACCGATCTTAAGTCCAAGAACCTTATCAAATACCTCGCCTTTTGCGGATAACATGATGATCGGTACATTTGACTGCTTTCTAATCTCGGTACAGACCTGATATCCGTCCATGCCCGGAAGCATGACATCCAAGAGGATGAGATTTGGCGCAAATTCGACAAATGCTTCCAAGGCAGAAGCTCCATCTGCGGCAATCTGTGTTTCATAACATTCTTTATTCAGATAAAGGGAGATAAGTTCGGCGATGTTCTCGTCATCGTCAACGATCAGTATTTTTTCTTTGTCCATATATTTCTCCTTGTTGTTGTGTATTAGTTGGATAATTTGAATTGCTAAGCTTTTATTTTATCTATACATGAATTCTATTGGCATTACCACTCGTATGATATCTTATAATTCTACGATCGTAACGCCGGCTTCACCTTCACCGTACTCACCCAGACGGAAGGATTTGACGTATGACTGCTTACGCAGATAGTCATGTATACCTTTCCGGAGTGCTCCGGTGCCTTTTCCATGGATGATCCTTACTTTGTGCAGGTGAGCCATCATGGCATCATCGAGATATCGGTCGATTAATGAGGTAGCTTCAGCTACAGTCATGCCAAGTACATTGATCTCCGGCTGAATATTTAGAGCCTTGCCCATTCCACGTTTATTGTTGATCGATACCTGAGCGTTGTTCTGTTTTGGTGTCTCGATGATCACGAGATCAGAGGCAGGAAGCAGAGAGCTTAAGATACCCATCTGAACCTTGATATTTCCTTTCGAATCAGCAGGGGCAGTAACTGTTCCTGTTGTATCCATGCTGATAACATGCACGGTGTCTCCGGTCTTGAAATCCTTTGCCGTATGATGAGAGGTCATGGATTTGCGCTTCTCCGGTGTCATTTTCCGGTAATCGTCCATCTTGGTACGAAGCTTTTTCCGTTCATTCTCCATCGTGCTGGCATCTGCCTTATGAGGATTTGTTGTCCATTTGTTATATTTCTTAATGGCTGAATCTGCCATTTCTTTTGCTTCTTCCAGGATATCAGCCGCTTCTTCTCTTGCATCCGCAAGGATCTGAGCCTTCTTGGCAGAGAGTTCATCATCCTTTGCTTTTGCCCGTTCCTGAAGCTGCCTGGCTTCTTCCTTGAACCGTGCGATCTCCGCTTTGTCGCGTTCGATCTCTTTTCGGCTGTTTTCCAGATCGGACAGCAGTGTTTCAAAATCAATCTTGTTGCTGTCGATATTTGTCTTTGCCCGTTCGATGATATCGTCGGACAAGCCTAATTTTTTAGATATTGCAAATGCATTTGATTTGCCGGGAATACCGATAATGAGCCGGTAAGTCGGCATCAGTGTTGCTACATCGAATTCGCAGCTTGCATTTTGAACGCCCGGAGTTGACATGGCAAATAATTTCAGTTCGCTGTAGTGAGTGGTCGCCATGCAGCGGATGCCCTGATCGTTTAAACTGCTTAAGATCGCGATCGCAAGTGCAGCGCCCTCGACCGGATCGGTTCCGCCGCCAAGCTCATCGAAAAGGCACAGCGTGTTCGGTGTCACATGGTTCATGATATATACGACATTGCTCATATGGGAGGAGAAAGTCGAGAGACTCTGCTCGATGCTCTGTTCATCTCCAATATCGGCAAATACATCATCAAATACATTCAGCCTGGAACCATCCAGTGCCGGAATATGAAGCCCGGACTGTCCCATCAGAGTAAACAGACCCAGTGTTTTTAAGGATACGGTCTTACCACCAGTATTTGGACCGGTAATGATCAGCAGGTTGTAGTCCTCGCCCAGCTTGATGTCGACCGGAACAACGGTATGTTTGTCTAAAAGCGGGTGGCGACCCTGCTTGATATCCACGATGCCATCCGTATTAAAGATCGGTTCGGTTCCCTTATAGGATCTTGCAAAATTCGCTCTTGCAAATATAAAGTCCAGATCGGTCAATGTCTCAAAGTCAAATTTAATATTTTCATATTCAGATGCTGCCTGTGCCGACAGGTTTTCAAGAATCTTTTCGATCTCTGCCAGCTCCTGATTATCCAGCTCTTTTAACTGGTTGTTCAGATTAACTACTGCCAAAGGTTCGATAAATACAGTATTTCCACTGGAAGACTGGTCATGGATCATACCCGGGAAGCTGTTCTTATATTCCTGCTTTACCGGAATACAGTATCTTCCGTTACGCATCGTAATCAGGTTATCCTGAAACATCGTCTGCTTGCTCTGGTCGGTTACAAGTTTGTTCAACTGGTTGTGTAATTTTTCATTTGTCAGTTTTTTGTTCCGTCTGACCGCTTTCAGACCGGACGATGCATCGTCTGCGATCTCGGATTCGGACAGGATACAGCGGTGGATCTCCTGACTTAAATGTTCCAGCGGAACAAGTTCCATGAAGCGGGAATAGAGGCTGTCATGTGCCTTTTCTTCGTTATCATCTCCACTGCCGTATTGTCTGGCGGATAGTGCCATATCAAGAACACTTCCGATATCAAGCAGTTCCTTGATGCCGAGTGCTCCCTGAACCTCCAGCCGCTTGATCGAAGCGCCGATATCACGGAGACTGGCAAATGACAGATTGCCCTGTGTATTCAGCCGGATCAGAGCATCTCTTGTTTCCTGCTGTAAGGTTTGGATCAGTGCCAGATCCCTGCGGGGCTTCAGGCGTTCGCATTTTCGTTTTGCCATCGGGGATGCCGCGTAAGAGGTCAGCATTTCTACAATTTTATTATATTCTAAAAGTCTTAAAGTCCTTAAATTCATATCATTTTCTCCATCTTAAATGCACAAATACGCATACACAATCCATTATAAACAGTTTGCCTGTGACTGTCCAGTGTGGGATACGCACAATAGACGTGCCTTAATTAAGTTTTTGTTATGTTATCGACACTATGGCTGATAGGGGTACATAACAAGACTTGCAATATTTCTATTCGGTTCGCACATTTATGAACCAGCAGTCGCCCAAACTCGTCCTTACGGACTCAGACAAGGGCTTGGTGCTGGTAATTAGTGCAAACCTCATGACGAAATATATACAAATGTCTTGTTTATGTATCCCTATCAGCCATAGTGTCGATAATACAAAGAAATGAAATTAAGGCACATCTATTGACTGGCGGTTA
>DJPV01000089.1:15447-15619 GCA_002437435.1 Lachnospiraceae bacterium UBA6403
TCCAGATATGGCAGAGATGTTGTATCTGGACTTTTGCTATATAGGAAAGTTCGTTATATAAAGTAAAAAGTGTTTCGCTAAAGCTGCAGGTAAATAATTATAAACTTGTTTTCCCCGCGGATATCCGTTACAATCAAGCTTGGAGAGACGGCGGCAATATACTAAGTAAAAA
>DJPV01000089.1:15713-16290 GCA_002437435.1 Lachnospiraceae bacterium UBA6403
ATCAGAAAGCGCAGTATGATGCCTGTGCCAAGCGGCTGCTGGGACAGAAGATTATACTGGCGCACATACTGATACGGGTAGTAGACGAATTTAAAGGCATGGATGCAGAGACGGTCGCTTCGTTGATCGAGGGTGAACCGTATATCAGTCAGGTTCCGGTTGAACCCGGACTAACGAACAAAGAAACGGTAGATGCCAGAACCGGTGAACGGATTGTCGGGCTGAACACAGAAAGTTCCGAGATCGATGAGGGAAAGGTATATTTTGACATCATTTTCTATGTACGGATGAGGGATGGACTGGCAAAGATGATCATCAATCTGGAAGCCCAGAAAAATGAGCCGACAAAGTATCACATCTTAAATCGAGCAATCTTTTACACTGCAAGACTGGTATCATCACAGAAAGAGCGGGAATTTACAGGTTCTGATTACAACGAGATCAAACAGGTGTATTCTATTTGGATCTGTATGAATATGAAAGAGAATAGCCTGAGTCATATTCATATGGTAAAAGACGATCTGCTTGGCGATCAGGACTGGAAAGGCAATCTGGATATTTCAAATATCGTGATGAT
>DJPV01000065.1:0-1234 GCA_002437435.1 Lachnospiraceae bacterium UBA6403
GCAAGAGACGGCTGTCTCTTTACTGAATATGAGTACAGGGAATAAATTCCCGGATTCGAATGAATATATTTTGCATTTAACGCTGCCAGTAAGAACTTCAATGAAATCGTAACCTCCAACACAACTCTAAATTTTTCATCATTATTTCGTGATTTCATCACTCAATGCATTAAAAAAATCATCACTTGCAAGCAAGCGATTTTTCATCATTATATCATGTCACTTACCAGTTCCATGTTTTTTTCGCATTATACTGGTATGTGCAAGCACATTCCAGTGCAATGCTCATTATATCATAAGATTTATTAAGCGACAAAATTCATAATTTACCTTTACTTTAGGAAACGCGGATGATAGACTGAATCTGTAGACAAAATTATATTATAGGAGGGTATCTATGAACAAAAAAATGAAATACTTATTACTGACTTTATGTGTCTGTATCTTCGGTCTTATGATGACAGGTTGTGCATCAGAGACTACAACTACCATAAAAGTCAAGTCGGCAACTAAGGCTGACTTCTCAATGCAGGTTGGCTTTGATGATGAGCTGTTATCTATTCTTGCAATGTCTGAAAATACAACAACTGCAGATATCATCAAGGAGATGAAAGGAGCAGGTTTTGTATATGCCAAGAAGACAATCAAGGGAATCAGCTACCACACCTTTACAATTACTGAAAAAAATGCAAAAATAACTGATATTGAAAAAATGTTAGGGGAAACAACCGGATATTCAAATGTATGTCTTACCAAGGATTTCTTCTATGCAACCTATGATCCTGATCAGATAGCAAATAGCACGTCTTCTGTCGCAGGTCTCAGCAGCAAAACAGCAGAACTTCAGGCTAATGACGATTACAATATTTCAGATTTTCAGTTCTTTATGAATACCAGCGTTACTATGAAGTCTAAGATCAAGACAACAAACGGTAAACTGTCCAACAAGTCAAAGACAGTAAAAT
Organism: Lachnospiraceae bacterium UBA6403; assembly: GCA_002437435.1. Taxonomy (GTDB): domain Bacteria; phylum Bacillota; class Clostridia; order Lachnospirales; family Lachnospiraceae; genus Coprococcus. The sequence goes on from DJPV01000065.1 coordinate 966, forward strand.
GGACAATCAAAGATGCTTCAAAGAAAAAGAACATTTACGCTTCAACAGCTAAGACAACCAAGACAGCAAAAACAACAGCTGTTAAGAACAACAAGTCATACAAAGCAGGAAAGAAGATCACAGTATCAAACAGCAAGAGCCTTGTAAAGATGAAGCTGGACGGCAAAGCAGTTAAGAAGAACACAGTCGTTAAGAAAAAGGGAACACATACCCTGACCATCTGGTCAAAGAACGGCAAAGTTCAGAACGTAACCTTTACAATTAAATAA
>DJPV01000065.1:1360-17893 GCA_002437435.1 Lachnospiraceae bacterium UBA6403
TTAAAGTTCTTTATTTCATCCAAACGTCGATATCCACCGAGCCGGAGATTCCCGGCACGCTTCCCTCGCTGGTGTACTGCCAGCCGGTAAACAGATATGGGAAATCAGGTACGTTGGAATATTGTGCCAGCCACAGCTGATAATCTCCCAGCCGATCCATATCCAGATTCTGTGCATACCAGTTTCTGTTTGCATAGATCATCGGTGTGTATCCTGCATCCTTGATCGTATCGCAGAAACCAACGATCGCATCCGTACGTTCCTCATTTGAGATATCATTGGCACGAGCGCCATCCGCTTCCATCTTCTCCGTATCGATCACTACCGGATAACTGATCTTATAATCAGCAATGTTCTTAAGAACATACTGTGCTTCTTCCACGCCTTCTTCATAGCTTACTGCCTGTGTATAGAAATATACACCGACCGGCATCTCGCTTTCGAGTGCAGTCTCTATATTCGTTACATAATTATCATCCAATGACAATCCACCCTGAGTATATCCACGATAACCAAGACGGATCATTGCAAACTGAATACCGGCTTCTTTTACCTGATCCCAGTCGATCGTTCCCTGATGACTGGATACATCGATTCCCAGCTCTGCATTCTTGATATTATCATCTGAATAGCGCATATAACCATCATCATCCAGCTGGAACCGTTCCAGATCATAATTATGTCTGGCTACCTTGCTGCTGATCTTATAGAGCTGGCAGGTCTCACGGTCATCACCGACGATGATATAACTCTGCTTGATATAATTCCAGTAATTCTCGTAGATCAGATTTGCGAGTTCACCCGGTGGAAGCTCCACCCCATAGGTTACTTCTGTATATAACGTAGGCTTCGACCTTGTCGTCTTATTATGCTCCACTCCTATACAGATACCCGCTATAATACCGATCACAACACCAATTATGATGCATACCGCATATTTCATGCGTTTTTCCAGTTGTTTTTTTCTGTCTGTTTCTCTCATGTCTGCCACAAGCCGTTTAAAATTGGATTCGCTCTGTACCAAGTCTCAGCTGAATGATCTTATCATATTTTCGTCTGATCGCATGACGATACCGTCTTGCTACATCATCAGAAAACATCTCTGTAATATCTTCTTTATTCAGAATCGCTCTGTCATATAACACTCTGTATTTGATATTCCAGTCATACATCAGACTTGTACAGTTATCGATACTTACCTTTATAAACGAGCCTTTCTTCTTTCCTGTTAATACTTTCAGATTTGCCTGCTTTCTGCCAACAGAATTCTTGACATCAAACAAAACCTCAGCCCCCGGAAACCTCTGCCATATAGCATCAAGAAACGCCTGTAACTTCTTTGTTGTGAAATACTTCGTAACATCACAGCATACAAATAATATCGCTTCCCCCGGTTTCTTCTTAACACTGTCAAGCCAGGTGAAATCCAAAATCGATTTTCCAATATTCTGCTCCCGATCCCTGCTCTCCAACATTCTGCGGCGAAGCTCCATCGTCTCAGGCATGTCTACATTGTACCATCGGATTCTTCCATTATCCATGCGGGAAAACATGGTATCGAGTTCTGCTCCGACATTTACAATGATTCCATCTGCATACCTCATAATAAACTGTTTTACCCGTTTGTCAATCTCTACGATTCTTCCCATCTTAACCAGACGGTCATATTTCGGATACATCGCATTAAAATCTTTATGCGACACATTTAATTTCACTGCTATTTTTATAGACTCATCGTCATGGAACATCTTTGGATATCTCTCTGCCACCATGGATCGCGCCCATACCGCACGCTTGATCTCTGGATTTACAAGCTTTGCTTCATCCTTAATACTGTCACTGATACGATTTATGATCATTCGGCACTCAGGAACATGCGGGTGCTCGATATAATCATGTGGCATTCCAAAATATTCAAAATAATGAATCCTGACCTGCTGCTGTTTTAACTGATCATACAGATATCTTGCATATCCGTTTAACAGATCATTTTCAACCGTAAAAATGGCAATCTCGTCACAGATATCGGTCAGATCCGCATAGACCGGACAGGTATATTCATTCTGATGATACAGATCTCTGATCCAGTATTTACTCAGAAATTCTTTTATTCCCGGACGATAATAATACTTGCGCATCTCCTTTTTACGATTCAGCATAAGATTCGCCATATTACCATCCATAAATTCAGTATCCATCGCCGGAGATAACAGGATCAGCTTATCCGGTCTCCTTATACCTTCTTTCCATGAAAGCACTGCAAGTGATAATGCAAGTCCGCCACCCGTTGAATCTCCGACTACTACCAGTCGGTCAATCGGTATTTTCTTTGTCAGATGACGATATGCTCCGATCAACATGTCAAATGTATCCTGTGCACAGAATTCGGGTGTAAGCGGATAGATGGGAACGATCGCGCCATAACCGTTTTTTTCAATGACTGCCGCAACAAATTCCCATTGATTTTTATTGATCTCCATGCAATGTCCGCCGCCATGAATATAGAAAAAGAAATTCTTAACCTCTTTTCCCTTTGGCTTCACATAATAACATGCACCAAGCTTTTCTTCGACCTTTGTGATCTCAAACTCATCCTTCATCCACTTTGGAGGATCACTGCACTCATGCTTTCTCCCCTTCAGAACCTTTTTTGCAATATCATCTGCTCTCATGTGTTTATCATCGAGCATGATACCTTCTATTTTCTCTTTTATGATAACAAGACTGTTCTGTGTACTCATATACTTTCTTCCTTAATATACACGTAACCCATTTTTTACCTGCTACCATTTTCACATAACCGAGGGGGAATATCAAGTAAAATTTAATCCATAGCTGTAAATCCCCAGTCTTCATCTGCGGCAATATTCAGGCTATCAGACAGTGCTACAGGATCTATGATCTCACCGGTTACAGCATCCACAATTACCAGCTGTGACGTATACGGATCATCATGATCATTATCTGCTTCCTCCTGTCTGCTGAATATCCATGCAGGCACAAAACAGTATGTATCCTGATTCTCCGTCTGTCTCAGACAGTACCCAAGCTCCAGATGATCAAATATAACTTCTCTGTAACCGGTCTTATATTTCTTATAGAATTCAGGTATTGCTTTCTCTGCCTTCTGTATCATTTCATCAAATGAAAGCATTGTGACCGACTCTGTCTGCCCTGTCGGTTCCAGATAATCTTTCCAGCTGGCATTGATAACTCCATTCCCATCTACATATATCGTGTGAGATTCACTTGGAAGATCAAGTTCTATAGCATCATCTTCCCCTGACAGATAATCAGTATCATAATATGCATAATCAGCAACCGGCTGTGTACCTGCTGCCCGTCCATACAGGAAGATATAACCATCCCATTCACTCACACCAGCAGGGTTGCCGCTGTCATCATAATATGCCCACATCAGATCACTGACACCTTTAACCTGAACATCACTGATTCCCAGATCCGAAAGGAAATCATCAGCGATCATCTTTGCTTCATCGACTGAATAGATGCACTTGTTATCATGCACAACGGCTTCCGTTTCTTCCTCTGTCGTTTCATCCTTTCCATTTTCTTCTGATGACCAGGTTCCTGTTTTCATGGCCGCTGACTGCTCTTTATATTCTTCTACAGACATCATCGGAAGCCGGATCATATCTACCTCGGATGCTCCATTCTGTGGACGATACTGTATCAAACTCTGTGTCATCTTAAAATGTGCCATCGGATATTCTGCACATGGAAAACCAAGCTCGAATTCTATATCATTACGGATACCTTTATATAGATCAGCGGAATAATCGATTAATGAAGCCCCATCGTCCGATGCTGCAGCAAGCATCTTTTCCAGTCTTTTTATCTCATCTGTATACTGCTCCTCAAAGATTGCTTCACCGTTTTCTTTTCTTGCTTTTGCATCCTCATATTCCTGTTTTGCCGCATCCAACTCATTTTCTATATCAGCTTTTGTCTTTGCTTTCTCGCCACTCAGCTGAATATCCCGGTCAAATACTGCATTTACCACCTTTTCTTTATATTCCGGCGTCCGCTTTCTCTTTTTCACATATTCACGGATCGTACCTGACATATCAAATGTCTGAATCTGGTCTGCTGCGATCTCTATGGTTTTCAACTCACTGTCTGCCGAATCTATCGTCTGATGACAGGATTCCGGTATACCATAACCGGCAGAAACCGTTCCACTGTCCTTATTTCCACTGCTTCCATCGATATCATAGTCCACATTTTTCTTGCCACAGCCAGCAAGCATCATCGATACCATCAACGTACCAACCACCAACCATGCTGTTTCTTTTCTTAGTCTTTTGTTTTTCATAACCTTTCCCTCTTTCATCTCTGCATTTTACTCTCCACCGTAAAAACTTCCTGCCGCCTTTGATAATTCAAGCAGATCGATCACAGACCCATCCGTGGCATCCAAAACAACTAACTGCTTCGGATTAAGCGTATCTGTGTAATCACTTGTCTCCGTATATTCCGAAATCACCCAAGCAGGAACATAATCAAATGTATCTTTATCTGCCCCCTGTTTCAGGTAATAAGATAACGTTATATCATTGAATTCAATTTTATTATATCTTGTCGGACGCTTTTTGTAATATGCCGGAATTTCTTCATTTGCCTTTGCAAGCAGCTCGTCAAATGTCAATAATTTTGCCGGTTCCTGCTGTCCGGCTTCCTCTAAGAAATCCATCCAGTCCGCAGATATCACACCATTTGCATCCACTCTGACCGTACATTCCTCGATTGGTACGGATGCAACCAGATCTAACTGCTGCTGTGTCTCTGCATCCCAGCTCAGATTATCGGCAAGTCCTGAATTCACCATCGATACAGGCTGACTGTTGATCGTTCTTCCATATGTAAATATATAGCCATCTATATCAACCTTCATATCCCCACTCTTTGATTCACTGCTGTAATACACCCAGCAAAGTGGTGATGCTTTCTTCATCATCATGTCTGTAACACCTGCTTTCGCAAGAAAGTCATCCGCCATCTTTTCTGCTTTATCCTGTGTGATCGAACAGGTATTAATATCGTCTTCTGTCATATTGCTTTCATCTATACGATACGACATATAATCCTCTAATGCCAGAGTATAAACGCCTTCTGCTCCATCAAGAGGTCTGTAATCAAGCATATTATCCAACATATATGACCATCCCAGATTGTTCTTCTCAGTATCTGCGGCATAAAGTGTATATGCATAATCTCCTATTTTTCCTTTAAACGTAGATGCTGAATAATCTCCCGCAACCGGATATTCATCAAGTGCATCCTTCAATTCTGATTCATAATCTGAGATCATGGAACTGTAATAGCCATCACCGTCACCGGATTTCTTTTGCAGCTCCTTTATATGATCGATATCTGCCTGTACCTCTTCTTTTGTACGCTTGCCATCAGGTACTTCATATATCTGAGTGTCCTGTCCAAATATATTTTCTGCGACCTGCTTTCTTTCGGCATTTCCTACACTTTTTTTCTTAAAATGCGCAATATACATATCTCCTGTATCAGGGATCGTAATTTTATTATCTTCAATCGTGATCTTCTTCAATCCTGAATCCCCAACCTGTATCTCCATATTGCATGACTCCGGTATCTTATACCGTTCCTGTAATGTACCACTGTCACCACCTGCCATACTTAACTCATCGCCGGAAGATGTATCCTGCCCATTTTTAGTGTTATAACCTGTCTTACCTGCTCCTGCGTTATCTGTATTTTGTTTCCCACAGCCGGTAAATACCGTTCCTGCTGCCAATGCCCCCGCAAGAACAAGCGCCATCATTTTCTTTCTGTAGTTTCTTCCATAAACATACCGTTTTTCTTTATTATACATAGTGCAAACCTCCCTTATGTCCCTAAATATGTTTAAATTATCTTACGACTTTTTAATTAAAACACACTATGCGATCATTTTTGCATCATTTTTGTATATTTTCTGAATAATTAAAAAAGCACGTTCATCGCCTTCTCTATATAATTAACATCGACATTTGTGTAGTTTCGTTATGAGACTGGCACTAGCTGTCAGCACCAAGCCCATGTCTGAACCCGTTAGGGTGAGTTTGGGCAACTGCTGACAAATAAGCGTGCGAGTCGAATAGAAACGCAACAAGTCGTGTAATTATATAGAGAAGGCGATGGACGTGCCTTTTTAATCTACAGTTTTATTCTTCAGAAGTATCCTCAGCACTGTTGTCCTCTGCGGAGGTATCCTCAGTGTCTGTATCAGCGATATCTTCTTCATCTTCTGTTGGTGTGTCATCATATGTATAATATGTGCCAAGTGACTTGGACAGTTCCAGAAGATCGATCACAGATCCGTCTCTAGCATCTAAGATTACAAGCTGTGTCGGACTTTCTTTCTCTGAATAATCCTGATATTCCTCATACTGTGACAGGATCCATGCAGGTATGTAATCGTACTCACCATCCTTCTCGCCTTTTTTTAGGTAGTATGTAAGTTCCATACCGTTAAACTCAATCTTCTTATAATTAGAAGGATATTTGCTGTAGTACTCCGGAACCGTTTCATCCATCTTTGCAAGCAGATCTTTGTATGAAAGAATCTCTGTTGCCTGTGGCTCTCCGTCTGTTTCCAGATATTCGCACCAGTTTGCAGCGTTAATACCATTAGAATCTATAGAAACCGAACATTCTTCCGTTGGGATATCAACAGAAGCATTATCCTGCTGAAGATTTTCAACATTCCATGCATTTACAGCAGCAGTTGGCTGATTGTTGATCGCTCTTGAATATGTAAACGTATAACCATCAACTTCAGTTTCTAAATTATTGCCTTCATTATCATAGTAAACCCAGCAAAGTGCTGATGTATTATCTAATGATACATCCGTACATCCTACTTTTGACAGGAAATCATCTGCCATCTGTCTGGCTTCATCCTCTGAAAATGTACATTTATTCATGTTTGCATCTACAGATGCAGCATCATCGCTCTCATATTGCATGTAGTCATCCATAGTAGTGGAATAACAGCCATTTGCGCCCTCTTTTGGACGATAAGATAAAGCATCACCGGTAAGATATAAAGAATAACCTGTGGAACCATTCTCTTCATCCGGTGTTGATATTGTAAACTCCTGATCTCCGATCGTTCCGATAAAGGAATCTCCTGAATAATCGCCGGCTGCCGGATATTCATCCGGTGCTGTCTGCATCTGTGTCTTTAAATCGTCGATCCATGTATCATAGTATGATGCCATATCTGTATCAGTACTATTCTTCTTTTCCTTCTCATACATGTCGATCTCTTCCTGAATATCTGATTTGGTACGCTTCTCATAATCATACTCATAGATACCCTTGTCTTTATCGAATACAGCCTCTACAGTCTGCTTCTTATCATCGTTCGTCGTTGTTTTCTTCTTGCATGGTACAACGTACAGATCACCTGTATCCGGTACGATCACTTCCTCTGCATCAATTGCGATCTTCTGAATCCCGGAATCACCGGTTGCAATCTCTGTATCACAGCTCTCAGGAATACCATATTTACCCTGAAGACTTCCACTGTCTGTATTGCTTTCGCTTCCGGAGCCTCCATTTCCGTCTACATCATAATCTACATCTTTCTTTCCACATCCGGTTGCTGCTGTGCTGACTGCAAGCATACCCACTAACAGCAAAGCTACCATTTTCTTACGATATGTACGAAATCCCACATTATTCTTTGTTTTGTTCTGCATATAAGAACCTCCTCTTTTTCTTCTCTCATTATTATACCTTCTGGATCAGATCCAGTAAATGCTTAATTTATATACGTGTCTACCGTTGCAATCAATTATTCCTCAGTGGTATCACCGGTTGTATCAGAAGAATCATCTGTCGATCCTTCGAATGAATCTCCGGTAGAAGTTATTGAGGAATCGTCTTCGCCTGATACATCTTTTGTAACTGTATCTGTATCATAATTCTGATATGTGCCAAGCAACTTGGACAGCTCTACCAGATCGATCACGGATCCGTCTGTAGCATCTAACACTACCATCTGTGTCGGATAATCGGCAGTATTTGAATCATCTGCCATGTCTTCATATTCAGTCAGGATCCAGGCCGGTACATATTTGAATACACCATCCTCATCTGTCTTCTCCAGATAGTAAGCAAGCTTCATATCGTTAAATACAACCTTCTTGTATCTGGTCGGATAAGTTGTATAATATTCAGCAATATTTGTATTTGCTTTCTCCAGCAGATCATCAAACGATAACAGATCTTTATTCTCTGTCTTATCTGTAATCTCCAGATAATTTACCCAGTTTGCAGATATAACACCATTTGAATCAACATATACTTCGCACTGCTCAGATGGAACACTTATGGATGCATCATCCTGCATAATGTTATCGACATTCCATACATCTGCAGATGCTGTAGGCTGGTTGTTGATCGATCTTGTATAAGAAAATACATATCCATCGACATCCACCGATTCTGTATTACCATCTGTTCCATAATAATACCAGTAAAGATCCTGCGCCTTATTCATGGATACATCTGCCATACCGATCTTATTTACAAATTCATCAGCGATGGACTGGGCTTCTTCCTTTGAAAATGTACATGCATTTGTAGACGACATATCAACATCGGTCAGATCATCGCTGCTGTCCGGTGTCGAAAAATATACCCCATTGGCTCCATCCTTCGGACGATAGGTGATCAGCTGTTCTTTCATGCCTATAGAACCGCTTGCACCGCCCTGATCATCCACATTAACAAGAAATTGTCTTCCGCTGATCTCTCCCAGAAATTCAGTACCGGAATAATCTTCAGCTGCAGGATATTCATCCGGAGCTTTCTGAAGCTGATTTTTCAGATCATCGATCATGGAATCATACCAGGTCGAACTGGAAGTATCCCCGTTTGCTTCGGAATTCTTCTTTTCCTTTTCATACTGATCGATCTGTTCCTGAATATCTGATTTTGTCATATGATCATAATCATATGCATAGATACCCTTGTCTTTCTCAAGGATAGCTTCTACAAGCTGCTTCTTTGTATCGTTTGAAGTATCCTTTTTCTTCGCATATACGATCGGAAGATCAACTGTACTCGGAACTGATACCTCATCTGCCTCGATCGCAAGCTTGCTTAATCCACTACTTCCCGTATCAAGTGTTGTATCGCAAGACTCCGGAATACCATATTTACCCTGAAGGCTTCCACTGTCTGTGCTGCCTCCATTTCCTGATCCGCCATCTACATTGTAATCTATATTCTTCTTTCCACAGCCTGTAAGTGCAGTTCCTGCAACCAGAACTCCTGCTACGGCAAGTGCTGCCATCTTTTTATAATGCAGTTTTCTGCTTACCTTTGTTCTCTTATTACCTGCTGTTTCTTTTCTTATTTTCTTCAAAATAATTACCTCCTGCTGTGATCCTGCATTCTAATAAACAAAATTAATATATATTTTTTCCAACGCTGTAAAAATATTATCACAAACCATTAATTTTGTTCATTAATACGGGTCTATTTTTTTATTAAACTTTCTTAAGCTTTCTTTTCATTTTCCCCGACATATTAAATGTACATGCCCACTACATATTTTATGCAATATAGCTGCATCCTTTTTGCATCCTTTTTCTACAATTTCTTGTTTTTCTATATTGCATTTTTTCTTTTTATGTTATAGTATGTGCGATGAGAAAGAATAAAGAGGTGTCATTCTAATGAATATTACCATGTTAAAAAGTAAAATCCACAGAGCAGTTGTTACGCAGGCAGAACTGAATTATGTCGGCAGTATCACGGTAGACTCTGAGCTTTTGGAAAAAGCAGGGATTCTTGAATATGAGATGGTGCAGATTGTTGATATTGAAAATGGAAATCGTTTTGAGACATACACGATCGCAGGAGAGCCTGGATCAGGTGTTATGTGCTTAAATGGTGCCGCTGCCAGACAGGTTCAGGTGGGCGACCATATTATTCTGATGTGTTATGCTTCTATGACACCTGAAGAAGCCAAAGAATACAGACCAACGGTAGTCTTTGTAAATGAAGACAATTCCATCTCCCGTATCACCAGCTATGAAAAGCATGGCGAGATAGGCTAGATAATAAAGCAAAAAGAAAGAGACAGTACCTATTATTACGCAAGACACTTTTGTTCTATCCTCATGTAGCGGTTCTAAGTTCACTGCTTTCAGCAGTTCACTAAGTACCGACATTCGGACAGGCTTGCTTCATAATAGTACTGTCTCTTTCTTTTTAATTTACGATATGAACAATCGTTTTTCTATTTTTCTTCTTTATTTACTATCCTGAGGATTCGGGTCGCAGCCATTCGGATAATAACGTTGCGCATTTGCTTCGTAACCGTTCGGTACATAACCCTGCCCATTTGGGTCGTAGCCATTTGGATAATAATTCTGTGCATTTACAGACTGTACATATTCGCCGCTTTCCGGTTGCTGATTTTCAGGGACAGTCTTTTTCTTCTTCTGTTCTCTGGCAATCTTCTTCTCATTTTTCTTCCCGGCTTTCTTCGCCAGACGCTCTTCTCTGTGCTTTGCCCTGTATGCATGAACGATCAGGATATATACGATCCATAAGATAAGCAGAGACACGATCGCGATCCCGGCATATAGCTGCCATCGATGATAAGACGTCGCATAACGATAGCCAAGCTCACTGTCAAGTGTCAGCAGCTTATCTCCTGATACCTGTATCGTCAGATAGATACTGTAGCCGATCACGCCCGCACCTGCAAGAGTAAGAAGGATCTGAATAATAGTATATACGATCATGACTGCTTCCTCCTTTTCCTGCCCTTTGCGAATACAATGATATAAAGGATCAACAATACGAGAAATAAACCGCCGAGTGCGATATATTCAAATATCCGCTTCACCGTTTTTCCTGATTCATAGGTGACTGCAGCTGAATATACTGACTGGTTTCCCACAGCATCTTCGGAAATTAATGTTATCGTATTTTCACCGCTCGCCAGCGTTATCTTCTTATTAAAATAATTCTGTGTCAGTTCAACCGGTTCTCCATTTAAAGTAAGAACAGCACCGGCTTCTGTATATCCACTCAGATAAATACTTCCTTCTGTTACTACCTTTCCATTTATATCTTCGGATACAGATAATTGCGGAGGAACCGTATCTACATAGATATCTTTTGAAAACTCGGCTGCATTTCCTGCTCCATCTGTCACTACAAATGAAACCGTGTTATCACCATCTTCCAGATTCACACGATACATGCCGGATTCTTTTTCTCCTTCCAGAATTTTCTGATCTCCCAGATATGCATCAAATGTGCTGTTTGAATCCAGTGTCACTGTAGCATTTATAAAACTGTTTTTTGTCATATCCGAATCCGTATCAAAAGCTACATCTGCCGATACCTTTACTGCCGTATCTGCAGTGATCAGATCATACATACAGCTCTCATTTGTTCTCACAACTGCCAGATATACTTTGGATGCATCTGTCGCATAATCTCCATAATAAGCATCTGTCTCTCCAGCGTTTTCCTCCTTTATCAGATTATGATTCTCGTCCCATACCAGAACGGTATAAGATTCATCCTCTGCCGCATTCCATGAAATATAATAACCATCGTTATAGGTTCCGCCTTTTACACCGTCTACCTTCTGCGAATCGTTGGGATTCTGATAGCTGACAAATCCGTCACTGTAAGCCCGCTGATAGATTCCATCAACAGATACACGGATATAAAAATGATACTCACCACTTGAAAGGCTGTCCAGATCAAAGGAAACAGTCCCTTTCTTATCCATATATTCACTGAAAACACAGGTTCCGTCAAATCCCTCAGAGTCTGTATCGGCGAATATTTCTACATAGATCTCATCCGGGCTGTCTGTGATCTTATAGTCTGCTGTTATACTTCCATCTGTATTCTGTATTACTGCAAATTTGCTGATCACTAAAGAATTCGGAAGTTCACCGACCGTTACATCTACAGTTCCTATATTGTCACCAGATACCTTAACTGTCCAGATTCCTTCTTCCCCTTTTCCTACATTAACGATTGCTTCACCATTTGACTCGTATACCTGATCCGGTGTCTTGTCCTTACTGTAGGTCTTACCGGACGGTGATGTCAGCGTTACTGTTCCTGCCTGTTCATAATTCTCCCATGTCACATAGAAGACTGCCTCCGTGTATTCATGATCAAGATCGATCGTTACCTCTGCCTCTGCTGCATGAACCGGAAGTACCAGACAGCCAGCCGCAATAGTCACCATTAACAGCCATATACATATTTTACTTATTATTCCTGTCTCTCTTTTCATATGCTTCTGTTACCCCCTTAGTTGGATGATGCATGAACTTTATCCCACAGGAAAAGTTCTCCGTTATCTTCATACCAGATGGATGCTTCTTTCTCTTTGCCGTTACTTCCACTGTAATTTAATGTTACCTTGGCTTTATTAAAGTCCCAATCCCAGTCAACCGCAAGCTTCGATGCTCCCTTTGCATGTACATTAGCCGGTGCCATATCCACGTTACCATTTACACCAAGCTTGATATATCCACCGGTCAGATTGCCGCCAAGATTTGCATCAGCACTTCCGTTTACCTCACAGCCAAATCCTGAGATTCCAAGTTCTACAGAAGCAGATATATCTACTCCATCTTTGTTTATCTTTGCTGCTGCCTTCGCCTTTTCTGATCCAAGCAATGACATATCTGCCGAGATTGCAAATTCCGGATCACTGAAATTAATCTCTACCTTACCGTTTGCTTCACCGATCTCACCCCAGGACTTGAATTTTTTCATCAAAGCATTATTACCGTTAAACGAAGCAAACAGGTTGATATCCGCACCCGCAGTTCCTGCAAGCACAATGTCCTGCTTATCATATAAAGTATTATCAAGACCGGTACCGATAATATTATATGTTTTCTCCGGGATCACGGATTCGTACAGATCTAAGGCAATCGTACTCATACCCTGCAGTTCTCCGCCAACCTGATTGATGTCAATGACTTTATAGACCGTTATTCCCGGATCTAATGCTGCTCCGATCATGACTTTATCCGGCAGCCAGTAATAGGAAGAAAATGAGCCATCAAATCCGGCGATCCTGCTGTCAAAAAATCCCGGTATGGATGTTGCCAGATCGATCTTTCCACTGATCTTCCAGTACTCACAATCAGGACTCAGTGAATTTAACTTTAATACCAGTTCATTGATTCCAAAAGTTCCAAAGTTAATCTTATCATCTGCGGAGAATGTCACCTCACCGCCAAACTGTATCCCATTCGGTGTGATCGCCATTGATAAGGATCCATCTAAGCCTCCAAAGAATTCTTTTGCTCCAAACTGCTTTAAGCTGCTCCGTTTCGTGACAGACTCTGACTCCTTATTCGCTCCTGTTTTATGCTGAAGTGATTTCTTCGTTGAATCAATAATTTCATCCAGCCGGAATGATGAGATATCCACCTGTAACCGGTTACTGTACAGATTTACCTCTGCAACATCGATATCCATGATAAATGGCACGGAAAGGTTCAGACTGGCAATCGACTGGTCAAATGATATATCTGACCCATCGACAGTTGCATAATATCCATTTTTACCTATTACATAATCTTTATTGCCCATAACAAGGCTGGCGAAACTGCCATTTGCCTGTTCCATCTCCGCATAACTGATATAGAGTTTTCCATCTCCCTGAACCTTACCGGAATCGCCGACCTTGATCGTCTTATTTGCCACAAGGGAAAGATTCTGATCCATGTCATCTACAATGATCTCCATATCACCTGAGCTGTGAACAAATCCGTTGATCATGACATTTCCACTGGCAGCCAGACGGTCATCTGCTGTCTGACCGATGGCATCTGCTGTGATCGTCATATCCCCAAGTCTTATTGAGGTTGTTGTTCCTGCCTTGAATACCTTAAACAGGGATTTACCTACAACCAGACGTCCATCTGTTGTCTTTACCTTGATATCATAGATACCGGCAGTCAGTTCACCATTTAATTTTCCTGTAAGGCATGTTTTATCTGTTGCCTGTATATCGGTTAATGCCAGATTGCCAACTGACACACTTGCTATATCAGAAAATCCTCCGCCATTTACAGTCAGGGTGATACCATTCTGTACATCCTTCACAGATACATTCCCCGGTATTACCGAAGATACTCCGAGTGTATTCTCATCTACTTTCCGGATAAATCCTGTATCATCCGAATTCTCCGGTTTATTCTCTTCTTTCAGATAATAATTCTTTGTCGCTGTTGCATTATATTCAGCAATATCAACTGTAAGAAATCTTGGATCTACATCCGGATTCTTTGTTACCGTATAAGATATGCTGTAATTATTTACGATATATTTCTGAAGATACAGATAGATATCCGACAGTTCCGTTGATGCAGAAGCCTTTACGAATTTACCACCGGTTGATTCTGCAATCGCCTGCATATATGCATCATCGCATTCACCGAATCCAACCGTATATACACTGATTCCAAGCTTTGCTGCCCGGTCAGTTGCAGCCTGCATATCTTCTTCCGAACCTCCATCCTGTCCGTCAGACATCAGTATAACAGCCCTGCTGCCTTTTTCCGCTTCCAGATTATCAAGTGCAAGATTCAATCCTGCAGAAATGTTAGTTCCACCGCCATCTGAAATATCTGCTATAGAATTCTTCAGCGTTCCGCTTCTGGAAGTCAACGACTGCTCCAGATATGCTTCATCATCATAGGAAATGATCATCATTTTCTCCGATGTTATATGATCTGCCGCTTCTGTCGCCGCCTGCTTTGCATTTGCGATCGCAGCACCTTCCATACTGCCACTCTTATCCATTACGATACCGATACCGACAGCTTCACTCTCTGCCCCGCTGTTCAGTGTAAAATCCGTGATCTCATACTGTGTATCGATCACGGTAAAATCTTCCTTTGTAAACTGATCTGCCAGTTCTTCTTTGGAGTCCTTTGTTCCATTAATATTAATGTATGCCTGAATGGATGGATATGCCGAGGTATCAATGCGGCTGATATGGATATTGATCCTGTCGTATTTTAATGTTGTTGCAACATAGGAATTAAATGAACCATTTATGGTTTCTTCCGATACAGGAACAACCTGACTGCTCTGTTTGTCTACCATATCGTTAACGGCAGCATTCAGCTCTGCATTATAACTGTCATCGGAGATTTGATTGTACTGTGTCACAACTTCATCAATTGCATCTTTCAATGATGATGTATCACTGATCTCCGCGCTGTTATCAATCACATTATGCAGATGCTCATTTGCTGTATCTCTGTCATCCATTGCCAGATACAGTTTGGACAACTGCAGTTCGTAGAATCCCGTATCATCTCCACGATAAGGTTCCTGTACCAGAACATAATTGACTGCACGCTTAAGCGGTACATAACTTGCATCCTTATAACAGGAATCTGCTTCTTCCAGCAATTCATTTATCTGGTCTGCATGTGTTCCATCATAGCCTTCATCATCGATCAGTTTCTGTGCTTTCTCTTTCGCGCGTTCTGCTTTCTTCACCAGACTCTTGATCTCATCATCTTTCATGTCAAATGAATCTTCCATATAATTCTGGTCTCTGGTATTTCGATATACTTCTTCGGCTATTACATCCGTATATATAACCGTATTCTCCGGACTTTTAAACTTCTTATTCAGTTCGGAAGCTATATCCTTTGCCTTATCAAAGTCATTCTGATATACATAATAACTGATCTCCCGACGGAGTACTTCTTCTGTCTCACCATATGTATGCTTCAGATCCCTGATATCATCTTCTGTAAGATCAGCAACTGATACTCCGTGAATCTTATTATCAAGCTCATACGCCTCTTCAAACTCCCGCTGTTCTTTTCCGGTAAAATCAAGGTATTCGATATAAGCGGTCAGCGAATCCGTCAGCGTTTCATTTGATGCATTACCGGTGCTATCTGATTTCCCACTCCATGCAGTCTCCTGAACACCATCTTCTTTTTCCAGATCAGACAGATAAGAATCATAATCTGTATATGCCTTTTCCCCTCCGGAGATCATTCCAAGTTTACCGGAGCAATAGTCACCCAGAGCCGTCAGATATTTCTTTCCTGCCTTACTGATTCCATTTTGTTCTGATAACTCCTGAAGCTTAAAATGACCGTTAATATAATCTCCGTTCATGACATCACATGCCACACTGAGCAGTTCTTTCTCTTCAAAAGAACCGGCAATGTCATCAAGAAGGATTGCAGCCTGATCGATATTTCCCTCTTTCATATAGCAGTATGCCATATAGATATTCTGATCATTTGTATCTGCGTCCGTAAAATATGCCCGAACGCCAAGAAAGGCAGTTCCGGCAAAAGCCAGAACTACCCCTATCGTGAGCAGCCATTCCGGAACATTTCTCTTTGTTTTAAAGATGAAATGTCCACAGATATCAACGACTGTAAAAAACAGAAAGATAATTGCTATCTTCAGTAAAATATTTAATCCCAAATTTTGCCCTCC
>DJPV01000065.1:17921-30305 GCA_002437435.1 Lachnospiraceae bacterium UBA6403
CTCCCTTAAATATCTGAATCGGATCTGTTTCAAATGAAGACCATTTTTACCAACATTCAGACGCATAACTGAAAATCTGGTATGCAGATCAAATTCTTTTCTGATCACCATATCCTCTCCATTTGTTCCATGGAATGTGAAACTGAGGATCGGTATATTGGTATAATACAGCGTACATGGCATTTGGGCAAGTTCTGAGAGATCAGAGCTTCCGATCAGTTCTATCTCATAAATTCCTTTTTTCTGTACATCAAATGGAAGTACATAATTTACACCGGCTTTCGACTCCTTGGTATCAAGTCGTAATTCATAGTCGCCATCTAATTTGACAAATTCAACCTCTGACAGATCGACATCATCCGGTTCCGCCGGACGGTTGATGATCGATACTTCTGTCGGGCAGCCCATTGCTCTGCGCATTGCTTCTGTATGAAGTACAAAACCACAGATATTGGCTGCATTTCTCTGAAGCTCCGAACGCTTCAGTCGTCCATCTACGAGTGCTACGGCTGTATTGTCTCCGCTGGCATTTGTTGATCCATCCGGACATACCATATAGAGGTCATTCTGCGCGCGTGCCATCGCAGCAAAATTGATAACATCTGCTTTCTTCCCACGTTCATTGATGGGTGCCCACCAGTCTGTCATAACGATACCTTTGAATCCCCATTCTTCTCTGAGGATCGTCGTACAGAGATCATAATTTCCGGCTGTCCATACTCCATTTACCGGTCCGTATGTTGTCATGATCGCATCACATGCACCACTTCTTACGATCATCTCAAATCCTTTCAGATAGATCTCCCGAAGTGCGCGTTCTGATACAACAGGATCTGCAAAATGCCGTCTCATCTCCTGATTGTTTGCACAGAAATGCTTCGCTACTCCTGTCACTCCTGCTGCATGCAGACCTTCTAACACCGCTTCGGCAAAGCATCCTGTCACATATGGATCTTCTGAGAAATATTCAAAGTTTCTTCCATTTAACGGATGACGATGAATATTCATGCCAGGTCCCAGTAAACAGTCAACCTTCTGTGCGATCATCTCATAACCGGTACAGGTATAAAGTTCTTTTACAAGTTCTGTATTAAATGTACATCCGATGATAGTGCCATTTGGCAGGCTGAATGCTTTCACGCCACAGTCTAACCGTATGCCGGATGGTCCGTCACTGCAGCATACCGAAGGAATTCCATGACGGTTGATCAGTGATTTTGATACCCCGCCAAATGCTGCTGCCGTTCCCGGTGTTACAAGTGAACTTCCCATGCCTTCTCCTCGAATGATACAGGTAAGATCATCGTCTGTCAATTCTGAAATAAATTTATCCATTCTGATCGAACCATCAGCCACATCGGATAATGTATGAGTACCCATCGTCTGACGGATCTCCTGTGGAAGATGATCCTGTCTTCTCTGCTTCTCATTTGATGCATGATATGGTGCTGCTTCCATCATGACCTGATATCCGTTCTCTGTCTCTGCTGCCTTCATTCTGTCAAATGCTTCTACCGGAGCAAGTGCAGAGCAAAGCTGTTCGATCACAAGATCATCTGCAAGCTCAAATGTGCCTGCACATTCTGCACTTCTGACATTTTCACCGGCAAATACATGATATGTACCTGCTTCTAATACAAATGCATAAGCATGTCCTGTAATATCGGAGTCGTCATAGGATGCAAATCGGCTGTATGGAACGATAATATCCACTTCTTCGGATTCACCCGGTACAAGTTCCTTTGTCTTTGCAAATCCGACAAGAACCTTATCTGCCTTTCCAAGCTTACCCTGTGGAGCTTCCACATAGACCTGAACAACATCTTTGCCTTTATTCTCACCGACATTTGAAACGGTTACATGATAGGTAAACTGCTGCTTCTCCGGCTCATTTGCAAATACAACGACTGACTTTTCAAATGTTGTATAAGACAGACCATATCCAAATGGATATCTGACTTTATCCTTTGCAAAGGTCTCAAAATAACGATATCCCACATAGATATCTTCACTGTAATAATTCTTATCCGGATTACCAAAATATGGTGCGGAAGGATAATCAGCAACTTTATATGCGATCGTGTCTGTCAGATGTCCTGATGGTGAAACAGCTCCTGTTAATACATCTGCTGTTCCAAGTCCGCCGACCATGCCGCCCTGCCATACATACATAACTGCTTCCGGCTGATAACGGTCTACAAAACTCATATCGAGCAGACCGCCGACATTTAATAAGACGATCATCTTATCAAAGTTCTTTCTTACCTTTGTAAGCATATCTTCTTCCACATCTGTAAGCTGATAAGAGCCCTTGGTATCACTTGCATCTTTATCCTCGCCTGCGGTACGTCCGATGATCACAATAGCTGTCTCTGATCTCTTACCGGCTGCTTCCACAAACTCTTCGGTCAGTTCCATTTCTTCCTGACACCATGGTTCATTTCCCCAGCCTTCGCCTTCGTTAAATGGATGTGTCTCTTCCCAGTTCTGATAGATCCTGATCAGTTCCTCATCCAGAATGACCTGACCACTCTCACGCAGACCATCTACGATTCCATAGACCTTTGATACATTTACCATTCCGCCTGAACCGGTTCCGCTCTTATAATAATGATTCTGGATTCTTCCAAATACTGCCACCTTCTCATCTTTTACAAGCGGAAGTGCCTGATCTTTATTTTCAAGCAGAACACAGCCTTCTGCTACTATCTGTCTTGCAAATGCTACATACTGATTCCAATCCAATACTACCTGATTTTTCATATCCATCATACTCCTTTTCCCGATTTTATCTGTTTGTTTTATCTCATTTATATAGTTACGTTTCTTGTTTAATTTAAAATTATAATAATATTTTTTTATTTATAAAAATATAACAAAAGCGATATTCATGTCATTTTTTCGACCATTTTAAAATAGAAAAAAATGCTGTTTGAATTATTCAAACAACAGTCTTTTTCTATATTTTATTTGATTCATTCTTGCAATACCACAAGAATCCCGCCTGGCATACACCAAACGGGATTCTTATATTTTTCTGTATGACTGACACTTACTGTTTATTCTTTCTGCTCTTTGCAAATACACATCCTGCTCCGATGAAGCATGCGCAGCTTGCAAGAACTGCTACATAAACAATCGGGGTACTGTCACCGGTCTTTACAAATTTAGAACCTTTACCTGAGCCATCAGAAGATCCTGTAGAATCATGACTTTCTGTCGTTTCTGTATCTTCCATCTCACCGGTACGTTCCTCGGTGGTATCCTCATCCTCGGTATCTTCATCACTATCTGAATCTGTATCCTCCGTGGTTGCTTTCTGGGTTGTCTCGGTTGTAGCATCCTCGGTCGTAACTTTTTCTGTCGTTCCTTCCTCAGTCGTCACGTTCTCGGTTGTTGTTTCCTGAATAACCGGGATAGATGCTGTCTCTACATTTCCACAAACAATACATTCATGCTTCTTTATTCCTGTGCTGGTTGTTGTGGCTGCTGTTACAACCTGCCATGCACCATACTTATGCCCCTTTGCTGCAACTATGGTATCAGAAAGTGTGATTTCCTGTTTGCCGTCTGCATCGCGGAAATATTTGCCACAGTCATCACAGTACCAGTATGCGATATTTCCTTCATCCAGACAGGTCGCTTCTCCGGCTGAAACTGCCTTCATATTATGTACATGCTTCTTATTGATCGCAAATGAATCAACCACGCTCATATCACTGGTTCTGTATGTTGTTACCTTAAACTGGCTGTCTGACACATCTACTCTTGAAATATTCGGAACATTTTCCTGATTCATCACTCTGGAATATGGAAAGCTTACATTCTTGATCGTATAGAACTTGGAACCGGATGCAGAGTTTAAGGTCACATATAAGATTCCTGTTGGATTTGTGATCGATGAATAATTGGCGTCATCATAGATCGATGCATCTGTCATCGGATCAAGTCCATCCATCATATATGTTCTGCAGTATACATGATCATGTCCCATGAGAACCACATCTATATCAAGATCCTTGAATACCGGAACCAGTTCCTCCCGTCTTGTCAATATACTGTTCTCTAAAGAATGGCTTGCTACGGAATAAATGGAGTGATGGAATACAACCACCTTCCATGTAATACTCTGACCTGCTGTTGCCTGTATTGCCTGTTCCATAAATGCCTTATGCTCGGCTGTCGATGTATTGTTACTGTTCAGTGCAAGGAACAGTACATGATTGTATACGAAATAATAATCTCCGCCTGCTGCAGTCGTTCCATAGCTGCTTTCATTTGGATTGTTAAAATGCTGGTCGTAAGCCGCAGAACCGGAATCATGATTACCTACAACTGTCGCTGTCGGAAGATCAAGTAAAGTATCATGTTCCAGATATCCGTCGTACTGATCTTCATTTGATGCTGTATTTACCTGATCACCTGCAGATAACAGGAAGTCCACTCCATCAAATGCACTGTTATCGGAAACCAGCTTCAATGTCTTCTCCCATCCGTCTGTATCATTTACAGAGCTTCCGCTTGCACCGATCTGCGGATCACCTGCAGCAGCAAATGAGAATGAACCTGCACCACCGGTTGTAAAGGTATGGATTTCTGACTTTGTTGCTCCATTTACTAACTGATAAGCATATGTCGTATCTGCTGATAGTCCGGTTGCTGTTGTCTGATAGCTGTAGTAACCGGATTTGTTGGAAGCAGTTCCATTCGCCGTAAAACTTTTTGCATCTGCCGGCATCTCATTGCCGCTTACTTCTGAATTCTTAGCAACTAAAAGTGTACCTGTTCCATCAACATCTGCATACCAGGTTATATTGATCTCTGACTCATTCTTACCAACTGTCCATGAAATATTCTTCTGTGTATATACCGGTACTGTCGTCTCAAATGTAAGAGATGGCATATCAAAATAAATATCCGAGCTGGCTGAACGTCCCTGATGGATCTCTACCGCTACAACATTCTTTCCATCTTTAATTGCTGCAAGCGCTGCAGAATTACTGGTATTAATTATTCCTGTTTTTGGATCGCCTGCATTGGAACCGCCATACTGAAGATTGCCGGTTATACTGTCATCATCAAAGCCTGCGATCTTCACGCCATTTACATATACGGTTGCCGCATCATCATAGATCACGCTTCCTGATATCTTCGTAACCTTAGAAGCGTCCGGGATCGTTACATCCGTACGGAAGAAAAACGCTTCGATATCGGTTGTTCCATCTGCTTTGTACTGTGTTAATAATGTCTTTGGTGTACATCCACCACCGAGATCACTGATCTTTCCTTTCTTTGCACCAAAGGCGCCTGTCGCTGTCTTCCATGCAGATACGTCATAGCCATCCTTTGTCCAGCTTGTCCGATCATAGCCTGCTGCTGTGCTGTCCCCTGCCGGGTCGCTGCCATCATCCAGATAACTCCATGTTACATTTCCATCCAATGTTACATCATTCTCTGCCGCCTTTGTCTGAAAAAGTGGCTGTGCCATCGTTGCTACCAATAGCAATGACAAAAGCACAGAGAGTCTTTTTGCTGTCTTACATCTGTGTTTCATCTTTCATCTTCCTCTTTTCATCTTTTCATTTTATCTATGTGAAATGCGCATTGCTGCGCAGATTCCTGTCGTTATCGGTACGGTTAGGATCACCCCGATCGTTGCACATAGTCCCTGTGCCAGTTCGATTGCCAGATAGTCCGATGATAGGAACTGTGTCCGGCTCACCCCATAAGCGGTTAGTACCAGCATCGTGTTGAGTGCTGTTCCTGCAAATGCAAGGATCAGCGTATTACTCATGGTTCCGATCATATCTTTTCCGATATTAAATCCCGACTTTATAACCTGTCGGGCGGTTACCGAAGGATCTACAGCGACCAGTTCCATAAGAGCTGCCGTAAGGGATACTGCCACATCCATAACGGCTCCAAGAGAAGATACCAGCACGCCTGCTATCAGAAGTGAACGAACGGAGAGTCCTGTTGCTCCCTGAATGACCAGAAGTTCTTCTGCATTGTCACTGTTAAATCCTGTAAGATGTAAAGTTTTTGAACTTATGTAAAAAATAATTCCTGTTACTGCAACTCCAAGTACAGTAGAAAGTGCGGATACAGCCGTCCGTCTGCTGCAGCCATTTAGCAGTAGCAGGCTGACCGCTGTTCCTGTTAATATGGTCAGGATTGAGACAATCACAGGAGGAAATCCGTGGTAGATCGCCTGAACCATAAACAGTACTACCAGAAGAAGTGTAAAAATGACACCGGCTAATGCCCGTAAGCCCTTTCCTTTTCCCACAAACAGCATTACTGCGGCAAATACCACCACAAGGAAGCCAAGTGGCAGGCACCTGTCATAATTGAATACTGTGTAGTAGGGAGCTGCTCCCTCCGGCATATCTGCACATACGATTATTTTCTGATTAGCTTTTACATAGATGTTATGTGTCTGCGACAAATAATTATCAATCGATACTTTGTCGCCTTTCTGATTCCCTTCCAGAATCTGAACTGTAAGCTCCTGTTCTCCAAGATATCTGGAATGATCATATGGATCTGTCTCCAGCCGCTCATTATCGACAGATACTACCCGCCCTCTTACGAATGTCCTGCTGTCGTTGTTGTACATTGTATAGCTGTTGAACCGATCCCAGTCAAATGAACCTGCCGCCAGAAGAAAGGCTGCTCCAATCAGGAAAACTGCGATATATACTGCATTTCTTCTCACAAATAAAACAAACTGCCCACCTGCTTTTTCATCCGTTTTCCTTGTCGTTTTGTCTTCTTTTTCTGTCTCTTTCATCTCTGACTGCCTGCTCCTTATACATATGAAGCAGACCTGCCTGCACCTTGAGGTGGTCTTACTTCATTTCTGTATTTATTATAGACTTGCCTGCATGCGTCTGCTATCACACTTCCGTAAAGATTGCAAGGGCTGTATATTTCTTTTGTAAAATCTGCGAAAAAAGCAGGCAGTCCCGTTATAAGACTGCCTGCCTGATGATTATTTTTATATTGTATTGTTTTTCTATATCTCATATATCACATAGGATATATCTGTATCTTCATGAGAAAATCGGTTTCCCCGTAACTGTTTCTGCTGATGGCTTACTTATCTGGAAAAGTCATCATAAAAAGATTCAACCAAAGCACAGTCCATGATAAGAACATAGAACACATTTCCATAGTAACGGTTTTCTACAATTCTTCCATGATCAAGAACAGGGCGGTAGATTCCATCTTTTTTTGCAAAATGGAATCTTACATAATCATTATTTCCACTGGTCTTTGCATCAACCTGTTTCCAGATACTGGTCTCCACAGAATCTCGTTCATCCGGGTGAATAAGATTCCTGAATCGCTGCCCTGTATAATCCAGAAAAAAAACTTCAAAATCCTTGCAGCCTGCAAACTTAATCAATTCACGATTTGCAAATAAAATACGATCATCCTGCGCATCTGATAAGCTCCGAAACATCGTCACAATCCTTCGGATATTCTGCGTACCCAAGAGAAATATAAAAAGGATGCTCTTCACCATTATATGTTATATGCCGTGGCTTAAGGGTAAAACTCTCTATTTTACTCTTTGCCTCTTCTTCTGTTGTTCCGATCAAGATAACAGAAAACTCATTCCCGCCATTTATGCATAGAATGGCATTTACGCCAAAACTATCTTTCATGTCCTGTGCAAGACTTTTCAGTGCAGCATCACCAACGACGTGTCCATACATGTCATTTATAAATTTAAAATCATCAATATCCATCTGTGCACCCAGACAATGAATACAATGATCGTCCTGTATCACCTTTTTAAGCTGCTCATCAAAGCCTTTGCGGTTCAAAAGACTGGTTAACGGATCTGTTATCGCCAGTTTTTTAATATTTCACGATGTCTCTCAACCACAAGAACGATCACTGTTAATCCCATTAAAAGCAAAATAATACGAATTCCAAAAACGAGCTGCGGGAGTATATTCCATCCGTGACTCCAGCCATCAGTTGGCATTACCTCTAAGCCAAATGTGCTGCCACAAAATTCAAACTCAAATGTAATCGGCTCCTTCAAAATATTACCTGATGACGATACCACCTCTGTACCATTCGAAAAGGGAGAAACTGTCTTTGTCAGACAGTAATCATAACCAAATTGGGTAAGTGCCTGAACCGATTTCTCAAATACCTCCGGAACACGGATAATTACAATAGCGAATCCCCAGAACGCAGAGGTTTCATCCCGGCACTCCAGATATACGGAATTTCTGATTGCAATGCCCCGGCCTCCCTGTTTTAAGTCAAATGATCCCTACATAGTAACTATATTTTTATCTCTCCCGTAACGGCATATCTCTCCACGGCTTTCGTCATGGATTAAATCTATCTTTCCCGCTTCATTTCCCGCCTCCGGATATATATCTGTAACAACAACCATCAGGTGCAACCTGTATGCATAGGTTGTGGCATTAAGTTCTGTGACAACCCGAACCTGTTTTAAATTCGTTCTGTATGAATGATATAAAACTGCTGCCTAGTCCAGACAACCTGCCAGGAAAATGAGAACCGGCAATATGAGCTTTTTGTTATGGATTTTCTGTGAATGCATAGCTTGTCATCTCTCCTTGTTCTAAATTCAACTAAACAAATTCCTGTAAATTGCACATATTCTATCGCATTCTTTCATTTTTGACAAGCCGCCCATTGTGGGATATTCCTTTTTTTGTAAAATGGGATTATAATACAGGAACGAAAAGAGGTAATCAATATGCAGATAAGTATAATTTTGCTCGGAAAACTTGTTAACTTTTTTATTATGATCCTGCTTGGTTTTATTCTTGTCAACAAACATATATTAAATGCTTCTGACAGCAGAATCCTGTCTGTCATTGTGGTATATCTGGTGATGCCCTGCGCCATAATAAATTCATTTGAAATTGGTTTTACAAAAGAAAAACTGCAGGGACTATTATTTTCCGCTCTTCTTGCAACCATTATACATATTCTTCTATTGATTTTTATAAATATCGGAAGAAAACTCTGGCACTGGAATACAGTTGAATGTGCCACTGTCATGTATTCCAACTCGGGAAATATGATAATCCCACTTGTAAATGCTATGCTGGGTACCGACTATGTACTGTATTCATGTGCATTTATGTCTGTACAGCTGATATTTCTCTGGACACACTGCAACACCATGCTCGCAGAAAAGCCACATATGGAATGGAAAAAGATAATAACTAATATAAATGTAATAGCCATAATAGCCGGACTCCTGCTCTTTTTCTGCCAGATAAAACTGCCATCTGTCATACTCACACCGATAAAAGACATCGGAAATATGCTTGCACCTCTCAGCATGATAGTAACTGGCATGCTGATGGCTGATTCGCCGATCCGCGTCAGTCTGAAAAACGCAAAGCTATACCTTTTCTCTGCCATCAGACTCGTTATCTGGCCTGCTGTTTTACTGCTTATAATGTATGTGAGTCATGTATATACCCTTATTTCAGAAGGAAGGACTTTACTCCTTATAGTATACCTTGCCTCTATCACACCATCCGCTTCAACAATCACCCAGATGGCTCAGGTATATAACAAAGATGCTGCATACTCCGGTCTTTTAAATGTATTTACTACCTTGTTCTGTATCATAACCATGCCTTTGGCTGTCATATTGTTTTCATGGCTGATTCTTTAAGGACATTTCTTCTGCCACACATGTTAATCCGGTTTTCATAGGCATCCTTTTGAAATACATAATCCGTTGCCGGAGTACTTCATAAAAAATTTCTCCAGTCAATATACTCTCCCTGTTCCTTATCCACCAGAAGTCTGAGATAATCCTTTTTCATCATTTCAAGATTCACTCCTCCGGTTCCTCTTGCAGCCTCAATAAGACCTGCTGCTTTTAACTGCTGCAATATTTTTTATATCATACTTTATTTATAAATTTCTTGTATGCATTATTTTACCTCATGCCCGGTTACTACTTCAAAGTGATATTTTGCAATTCCAAGATCAATCTTAGAATAAAATCCTCCAAGATCTTTTGCTGTAACGTTTCCATTTTTCAGTTCAAAAAGAAACTTCTGCTGATTTATAGCAGTAGGTGCAAGGCTTACAGCTTCCATACCTCTGTCAAGCCATTCTGTACTCTGATCTGCCTTTCCAAGTTCCGCTATACTCTTACTTTTATGTGGAACGCCCTGTGCCTCGCCATATCTCCTCTTGATTTTCGAACAAATGTTTGATATAATATATTTGGTGCTACCCTATTCGGTAGGCGGTTAGCCTTCTCCACAGGAGTTATAGCCTGTGTTTACATAGAAATCCATTTATGGAAATCTGTTGAGGAGGTTCGTGTTTATGCTTACAACGGAGCTTTTTATAGCCATTATCAGCTTATGTATTACTTGCTTTGCTCTTGGTTATACCGTTGGTTCTAAGAGCAACGATAAGACACAAAAATAACCGCCCTGGTCTGGTAAACTTTGGCGGTCATTTTGACTAAACAATAATATCAGGCTAACCGTCTATCGGTAGCACCTTGTTGTCATTATACTATCATTTAACCAACTTTATGTCAAACTTATATTCTGTCTTTGATTGCATCTTCGCGTTCTATTGCTTGATTTTTATAACTTTTATTATGCAAAATTCACTCAGAAGTACTATAACCATTAAAGTTTATATTGCATGAAGTTACTATTATGTACAATCCGATTAATATTTATTTTTCCTATGTATATTTTTCATTTCAAACTTCTTCGTCTTCATCGTTTTCTTCATCCGGTTGAATCTCACAAACAAACTCAATATTTCTTTTGCCGAATACATCTGTCAGATAAGCAATCTCTTCTTCACCAATTATAAAAAACGACCACTTATTTTCACTGACAGTTATTTTCTCCCGCTCTGTTGTCGTTACCTCCAACGTGATAACGTGCAAACCATCTTTCACTGTTTCAAACAGTCTTGCCATTTGTACCTTTGTCAAATCCAGTGCAGTCAACTTTCCACCATATACAGAAACAAGAAAGCTCTTTGTCAAATAAATTCTAAAATTGTTTAACCAGAGAGCTTCCGACTGATTACACTCTTCGTCAATCTGCTCTGCCAACGGATGTCTGTATTTTCCAATCGCACGCATCTGTGTTAATACAAACAGAAATCCAACTAACATTAAGATTCCTCCGATATCCAGATTCGCAAAATATCCTTCCTTGAGTATTTCTCCATAGGTAAGCTTCGTCATACATATATAAATAAATTTGTGATTGATATACTCACTTACTATTTTTTTAACGTTCTCGTCAGTCACAACCTTCGTCATGCCTTCCACTCTTGCCGTACCGTTTTCTTCCACTCTCTGCTTCAAATCTGCAAACTGTTCCGGTTGCATCCCTACAATATAACTTCCCTCTGCCGTTGTTACAAGGTAATATCCTTCATATTTATTTTCCGCCAACTTCTCCGGTACCCGGATAATATCAATATATACTGTCTGATTCCCAGGATTGGATTCTTCCTGTAATACCTGTTCAAATGGTCGGATATACTCCATCTTTCTCTTTGTCTGAATCAATCCAAATCCCACTAAAAATATCCCTATCAATAAGAGTATCATTCCGATTGTTCGCCCTATTTGATTTAATTTGTATTCTTCCTTTATATGCTTATTCGTATATTTCACGTCATGCATCCCCCTACACTTGATTTTATCGCTATTCCTATCCTTGAATGATTATTAAATTTTTCTAACCCTTTCATCTTCCATGCAACATCTCTGATATTCTTTTTGTCTTTTCTGTATTTCTGTTTTTTCTTTCTTCTCCACATGTCCATCCAAATCCATCCCCTGAATATCTTGGAAAAATATGCAGATGATAATGCCCCACATCATTAAAGCTCCCACCATTTTGCATAATACTATATCCATCTGGCTTATAAATTTCCTTTAATGCAGATACAATTTTCTTTGATATTATCATCAAATGTGAAAGTGTTTCATCTGGAATTTCATCCACATCCAAATAATGTTCCTTAGGGATAAGCAATACATGCCCTTCATTAATTGGCTCTATATCCATAAATGCCATTACTAACTCATCTTCATAAACTATGTCTGTCACCAGATTTTCTCTATTACAAAATATACAGTTTTTCATCTTTCCCTCCTTATGATTAATTTCGTTACTAATTTCAATTTAACCAATATCATTTTGCGTTTTTATACGAAAGCAGAATATGGCTTGGTGCAAACAATATTGCTGCGATAAGCAAAAGAATTGACCGGCTCATAATTCCACTAAACAAGAACAAAACTGAAGGAATAACAGATAGCGCCAGTGCTCTGAATATGCTACTCTTCTTAAAGCAAATTATCCAAATTGC
>DJPV01000088.1 GCA_002437435.1 Lachnospiraceae bacterium UBA6403
TCCTGCTTTTGCAGAATGTACGGAGGATATAATACCCTTACGGATATCAACAGCCTTTTTTTGAAGGTCTAGTTTGTTCATGTCTTTCTCCATTTCGTTTTATTTTCATTTTATAATTGTCCCAACACTTTTCCGATCTTATCAGCGATCAGTAGATCTGCCTGACTATCCGTCTGTGTTGGTGACATATTAATAACTACCAGATGTTTTCCGCGGAAATACCGGATCAGTCCGGCTGCGGGATAAACAACCAATGAGGTTCCGCCAATGATCAATGTATCTGCTTCCGATATATACCGTATCGCATTCTCAATATCATCATTATTAAGACCTTCTTCATATAATACTACATCCGGCTTAATAATTCCACCACAACTGCATCTTGGAACACCATCCGATTGAATAATATAATCCAGATCATAGAATTTGTGACATTTTGTGCAATAATTTCTGTGAATTGAGCCATGCAGCTCGATTACATTTTTACTTCCTGCCATCTGATGCAGTCCGTCAATATTCTGTGTTATGACCGCCGCAAGCTTACCCTGCGCTTCCAGTTCCGCAAGCTTCTTATGTGCAATATTTGGTTTTGCATCCCGATAGATCATCTTATCTTTATAAAAGCGGTAAAACTCTTCAGGATCACGCATATAGAAGCTGTGACTGATGATAGTTTCCGGTGGATATTTGTATTTCTGGTTGTAGAGTCCATCTACACTTCGAAAATCCGGAATCCCGCTCTCTGTAGAAACACCCGCTCCGCCAAAGAAAACCATATGCTCGGATTCAGCAACAATTTCTTTTAATTTTGCAATTTTCTCACTCATCTGTTCCATATATCAGTCTCCTTTCTGCATAATATATGAATAGGCAATAGCGAAACTGTCTGATCCAGTGTTTTACTATTGCCTATTATTGCCGCATCATGGCATAGCTGTAACTTCAATCGTTACCTTACAGGTACTCTCGATCGTATATGTATCGCCGTCTTTTATCGACAGCTCAACAGTATTTGCACCAATGGATAATGTTTCCGCATCAATCGTTATCTTCAGATCCTTCGCTGTAAGCCTGGCAACCTCATCAGAAAGTCCTGATATCACAACCGTATTCCCCTCCGGGAACTGAATGGAATAATCATAATCAGTCAGTTTATTATTAATCGTAATATCTTCTGCCGATATAGTCATCGTCCTGCTGATATTTCGCTCGATCGCAACACGCACACTGATACTTGTATTCTCATCAGCAAGCACAACTCCATCCGGGAGATACTTGGCAATCTCGATCGTACTTTCAAGATCTTTATTACATCCGGCTACATCAATGTCGTCTATCTTTATCTCCGTCAGATTCTGTAACACATCTGCCGGACCGCCAACCGTAATCTCATTTGGCACATATTCTATATTGACAACCTTGTAGTTTTCTGCCGGAACACCTGTTGTATCAAGCTTTACTGCAACTTTTTTGGTCTTATATACCGGAACTGTTACGGAGATGCCTGTCACCTTGCTTTCCAGCTTCTTACTGGATATCTCATCACCATTTGAATCATAGAAAATCGGTGTACATGTAGCCGTAACATCCGAAGACCGACCTGATACATCCACCTGTACTTCTGCCTTTTCTATCCGTTCGATCACGCTCGCTGCTCCCTTTACCGTTATCAGATTTGGTGTAGATACGGGAACACCTGTTGTGTATCCCTTTGCAGTCTCTCCTTTTGTAGTTACCGTTACCGGAAGGGATGCCGTCTGCTCTTCCTCCAATTCAACCTGAAGCACATTATCTACGATCGTAATGCTGATATTATTATTTACAGACGGTGAATTTGCCGTCACCGTAATGTTCACAGCATTTGTGATCGATAATTTTGACATGTCTGCAACTGCGGTAAAGTCAGAAGCCCCAAGCGAATTCACAACAGACCGTCTGCCTTTTACAATTATGTCTACCGTTTCACCGGATACAATATCGTATAACTGATTCTTATCCGTGATCGCATCTGTATTTATCAGAGTAACCGGTATATCTTTGATCTGTCGTGTAGTTGAATAATCATCTACATTCAAAACCGTCACCCATACGATAAATCCAAGAACCAACGACAGAAGTTTCAGTCCCCAGTTGCTGAATAATTTATCTTTCATCACTGTCAGCCTCCTTTCTGGTATCAGAAGACTTTCCATTTTTTATATTATTCGAACCCGTCTTTTTCTCTGTGTTTTTCTTTATACTCTTGCGTTTACGTTTACTATCTTTCAGACGACGCTCATCTTTCTTTTTTGCATTATCCTGACTCAAAAGTTCCAGATGTTTTCGAACACTCTCTGTATCAAGATTCCGATACAGCTCTCCACCCTTTGCAATTGATATCGAACCAGTCTCCTCAGATACGATAAGAGTCACACTGTCTGATACCTCACTGATACCTACACCTGCACGGTGTCTTGTTCCCAGCTCCTTATTGATTGAAAGATTTGCTGACAAAGGAAGATAACAGGTTGCTGCAACGACCCTGTTATTTCTAAGGATAACTGCACCATCGTGCAGTGGTGTATTATGCTCAAATATATTAAGCAACAACTGATTGGTAACTACCGCATCAATCGGAATTCCCGTATCGATGTATTCACCGAGTGCAACCTTATCTTCTATTACGATCAACGCTCCTGTCCGATTTGCAGAAAGAACAGTCACTGTCTTAATTAATTCATAAATCGTCTTATCCGACAAGCCTCTTTCTTCTGCATCCTCATGCATGATGTAGTCAAAAAATTTCTTTCGTCCTAATGTTTCAAGTCCCCGGCGGAACTCCGGCTGAAACAGAATGATCACTGCCAGAATACCAATACTAAATACATTTTTCAGGATATACAGGATCGTATTGAACTGCAGTAAAGATGCAAGTATTGTAAATAAAAATATCAATACAATACCCTTTAACAACGTCCAGGCACGACTGCTCTTAAACCAAAGCAGTATTTTATAGATGACATACGAGAGTATCAGGATCTCAATAATATCACTAACATCCGGTTTGGTAATATAAAACCAGTCAAAATAGGTTCTTAAAAAAACCATAATTTTATCCATTTGATATCTCTCCTTTCCACAAGCTGTTATAAAGTCAGGCATATGTCTGAGCTGTGATCTGTTGTAATATACAGATATGACCTGACAATGTAGTCAGGTCATATGCAGGAATTTCTATTATCTGGTAACACCACTGATCGTATCGTCCTCCATAGAGTCCTGTGATGAGGCGTTGATCTTTCTTACACTTTTCTGCTGTTTTGCCATAGCAACCTTCGGAGCAGCTTTGACATAGTAGTAATATTCGTCGTCTTCAAACTGTGTATTCTCAACTCTTGAATAATCCACAACCGTCTTGAAGAACTGCACGATCACTCCGATGATTACTGCACATACAGAGCCAAGCAAAATCTGTCCAACCGAAATACTTGCTTCCAGAACAACATTTCCGATCAGAAAAAGAATAATTTCAAATAAACCACCAACAATGATAGCTGCATACCATGAATATTCTACAGACATTCGATAGATAACATATACTATCACCAATACAACTGCGAATACAGCAACTGTGAGCAATAAGTTCTTATTATCGATCAAATGCTGGAATATATATTTGTAACTTTCAAGCATATTTTCCGGATCTGTTGATTTCTCCAGTTCTTTCAAATAATCTGCCGCATCCAGTGAAAAATAATAAAATACTGCACCAAATGCCATCGGTACGATTGCAGTCGGACCAACGATCATGCCTGCCAGAACCGGAAGAAAATACTGCATCTTTAAAACAAATAACAGTGGAGCATACATCATGATCCAGGTCGTTTTCGGAAAGAAGCGGATATACAAACAATACATTACAATAAATACAATGATAAATGAAATTCCAATCTCCTTACTTGCCGAAAAGTAATTCATAAACGCAATTACTCCGCCAAATACATATCCAAGTCCTTCCGGAACAAATGCACATACTACCGATAACAGGAAAATGATCAGTCCACTGGATGCTGTCTCATTATGTCCTCCTGTTATATGTACAATTGACCAGAACATCAAAAGTGCAAGCACGAATCTGATCACAGGTACTACGATTTTATCATATTTACTGCAAAAATATTTTATGCCATCTCGGAAACTCAGCAATGATGCCATGATTACTTCCTCCTTTTCTTTCCTTTGGTCTTACCTTCATTATCATAAAACGCGATCAGTTTTTTCAGATCCTGATTGTATCTTATAATATTAGGCTTTGCCTTGGTGTATCTATAGGAGTATAGAAACCATGCAAGAACCATAAATAATATACACACAAGCGCGTATGCGATCAAGAGCTTATAGGACATACCAAGCAGATCAAGATCCACCAGCTCTGTAATCAGCTCACCCATGTTATAATAAATATATGCCACTACAACAATCACAAAAAGAATCGTTGTAGATACTAAAGTTTTCAAGCAGTTGTATTTTACATAATCTGATTTGAAGTATCTTCCTTTTTCAAGATCTTCTTTTCCTGTTGACTGTTCATACATGGCAAGTCTGGTCATCAATCTGACCTTTTCTTCATTTACCATATTATTTTCTCCTACTTCTTTTCTAACTATAAAAATCAGCTTTTGTTATTATAATGCATACGAAAAGAATAAGCAAGCATGCGCCGGAAAAAGTTTCTTAAATAGAATTAACGCTTTATTATAAATGGACGCCAAGGCATTAAAAATATTTTTTAAGTTCATCAAATACCGGTTTCAGACGGTCAGCGCGAAGATCAAAGTCCATCTCTTTGTAGGACCATGCCGCACGTCCGATACCATATTTTACAAATACTTCATTGATGGCTTTATACCATAATACAGTATCTTCCGGATCTGCATTTTCTATAACACCATATTCACCGCAATAAAGAGCTACATCTCTCTCCTTTGCAACAGCTATTGCATCTGCAAACAGATCTTCAAAATATGCAGAATCCAGGTTTCCCTTATAATCAAGGATTGACAAGGTTCCGGCAAGCTTTGCCGGCAGGTGTGCTTTTGCATATGCGCAGAAATCTTCCATGCTTCCCTTAAATTCCATCCGATAATCCGCAGGCATATCATCTACCCACTGTGCTCCCTGATGTGTGAAAAGAAGCGGATCATAGCAGTGAAAATTATATATAATATGTTCATCCATCGGTATTGGAATATCTCTGACTGCCTGCACGCTGTTATGCCAGTAACCGCCGATCAGAATATCTGTTGTTGGTGCATATACACGGATACGTTCGACACACTTTGGTGCGATCTCTGCCCAAACAGCACCATCTTCTTTATCTACTACTTCATTTAATAATTCAAACGCAACTTTATCTCCATATCCACCAAAGCGCTTTGCAAATTCTTCCCATAATCTGTAAAAGTGCTCCTGAAGAGCTTCGTTTCCAAAAAATCCGCTCTGCTTTTCTCCCGGATCAAAAGAATAACCGGCAGTCTTATGCAGGTCAAGGATCATATTGAAGCCATATTTATGGCCAAGTTCCAGCGCACGTTTGATCCGTGCAAAACCTTCTTCCTTATACTGTCCATCCTCTGTCTCTACCAGATTGTAATCAACCGGAAGTCTTAAATGATCCAGTCCCCAGCTTGTCAATTCTTTGAAGTCATCCTCCGTAATAAAGTTATTGAATCTGTCCTCTGAATAATCGCACTGGGAAAACCATCCTCCCAGATTTACACCTTTCTGATAACCTTTCCATGTCTTCATACCCTTAATCTCCTTTTTTCTTATTTATTCATTTAAAAAACTTTATGTCAGACGTGTCAAAATAATATCTCCACTACATTTATCTGGCATTTCGTTTTTATTGTTTTTTTCTGAATTTATGATACTATAAACATGTAAACAAAAAATATAATATATCCGATTTTTATATCATGATATCGATTTATATTATTCAGAATATATCTTGAGAATATATCTTGAGTGATCTTCAATCCATTCATTTGAAAAATCACTCCTTATATGCAAATGTTTTTCATCTTTTTATTATAGCTTTATATTTTTTGAAAGGATAGTTAGTGTGAAAGAAAGTAGAGG
>DJPV01000009.1:0-14429 GCA_002437435.1 Lachnospiraceae bacterium UBA6403
TAGGTAGTAAATTTGACACTACCCAATCCTAACAGAGAGTTACTTTATGAAATACTGAAAACATTGGTTTAAAAGTGGCTAGAACCCACCTGTGGAAGAAATATTGTAATAATGTATGAGCTGAGGAAACGTCTGTAGAGGTACAGGCTGTTGGTTATTATGTAGTGAAGCTGTATAAAGTGAGTATCCACAGAAGTGGGGACGAACTGACGATTTAAAGGGTCTAAAATTCGAATACGTCGAAAGGCGTATGCCAATGGTTTGGCGTTAATTACCGATGCATGAAAAGGTACACAACAATATAAGACGGGGTTATCGGAACTTCACAGACAGCCACATCCATTGTTGCTTTGTTATCATAACACCGCATATTTTACTTCGTCCAATACGATCGCAACTATCCATGAAATTTCACCTCCATTTGAAAAAAGAATTTTGGTATTTGATATTTTTCAAAACCTCTGAAACTATAACAGAAAAAATTGTATTGGCAACCCTGAAAAACGCATATGGGAAATTTTTAATATTTGTGTTATATTTTTTAGAGAAATATAAAATGCAGGAGGATATCAGATATGCTGATAGAACATGTTGCAATGTATGTTGAAGATCTGGAAAAGACAAAAGAATTTTTTATAAAGTATTTTGATGCAAAAGCCGGTGAGCGTTATTATAATCCACAAACAGAGTTTCAGTCTTATTTCTTAAGCTTTGATGATGGAGCAAGGCTTGAGATCATGCAGAAGCCAAGGGTGTCAAATCTGAGAAAGGAACTGGCAAGAATTGGTCTTATTCATGTGGCTTTTTCGGTTGGAAGCAGAGAG
The DNA here is from genome assembly GCA_002437435.1 of Lachnospiraceae bacterium UBA6403. Lineage (GTDB taxonomy): Bacteria > Bacillota > Clostridia > Lachnospirales > Lachnospiraceae > Coprococcus. Next base: position 825 of record DJPV01000009.1, read on the forward strand.
AAAGTAGATGAACTTACCAGGAGACTTCAGGAGGATGGATATAAAGTCATTAGTGGACCGCGGGTGACGGGAGATGGATATTATGAGAGCTGCATTTTTGATGTAGAGGATAATCAGATCGAGATTACAGTCTGAGGGACAAGAGAAAGGTGAGAGAGAAAATGAAGTGGAAAGATCGATTGGGGATCCGGCTGGTGGCATATCTGGGCGGCTTATTTATCATGACGGCAGGAATTGCCGTATCGGTAAAATCGAACCTTGGAGTATCGCCTGTAAGCTCGATTCCATATACGATTACCTGTGTATTTGGTATGGAGATGGGAAATGCAACCATCCTGTTTCATATTGTATTGGTTTTATTGCAGATCCTGTTATTACGGAAAGATTTTAAATGGATCAATCTGTGCCAGGTTGTAGTTGGAATTATATTTGGTAAATTTACGACTTTATGTAATTCGCTTGTGGCATTATTGCCATCTACGGATAATATGATAATACGACTGGGAATGATGTTGATCAGTATTATTCTGATTGCTGTCGGAATCTTTTTCTATTTGCCGGCAAATATCATGCCGCTTGCGGGAGAGGGGGCAATGCAGGCAGTATCGATCGTCTCTGGTATTGCATTTTCAAAGGTCAAGATCGGATTTGACTGCAGTATGGTTATTATTTCACTTGTTACCTGTCTGATCGCTATACACGGCGTTGGCAGTGTAGGAATCGGAACCGTTCTGGCTGCGGTACTGGTAGGATTTGTACTGGGATTGGTGACAAAGGCGTTTGGAACATGGCGTGATCACCTGTATTATGGAAGAATATCATAGACAGGTGTTGAAAATCAAAATGGTATTTGGCATAATGTACTGGAACAGGAAAGGAAGGAGACATAGCTATGGCAGCAGGGAAAAAGCAGAGCGGTAAGGACGCAATGGCGGTTATCAACGAGCATATAAAGAATGAAAGCTATGCTCCGGTATATCTGTTATACGGAGATGAAACATATCTTGTGAACCAGTACAGAGATAAATTGCTCTCGGTGGTAACAGACCGTGAGGATAATATGAACTTTGCAAAGTTTGCAGGAGAGAAGACAGATCCGATGGAGATCATAGGTTTCTGCGAGACGATGCCGTTCTTTGCTGACCGGCGGGTAGTGCTGGCAGAAGGAACCGGGTTGTTTAAAAAGAGTTGTGAGGAATTTGCAGAGCGGATAAAAGAACTGCCGGATACCTCATTGATCCTGTTTGTAGAGACAGAAGTCGATAAGAGAAATAAACTATATAAGACCGTTGATAAGCTGGGAGAAGTCCTGTGCTTTGAAACGCCAAATGAGAAAACTCTTGCGGTTTGGGTTAAGGGAATGTTCAAAGAAGAAGGGAAACGGATAACCGATGATGCGATCCGTTCACTGATCGAACATACCGGATCGGATATGAATTCAATCAGGAATGAGATCGATAAACTGATAAGCTATACAGTGGACAGGGAGGACGTAACGGTATCCGATGTTGAGAACCTCTGCGTAGGAAATTCGGAAGGACATATATTTGAGATGATCGACGCGATCTCCAGAAAGCAGCAGGATCGTGCACTTCATCTGTATCATGAGCTCCTTGAGAACCGGGAGCCTGCGATGCGGATCCTGTTCTTGATCGCAAGACAGTATGATCTGTTATTAAAGACAAAGATGTGTCTTTCGGAGAATAAGAGTTATGCGGATACGGCATCCGTACTTGGCGTTCCATCCTGGTCGGTAAAGAAATATGCGGAACAGTGCCAGAATTATTCGGAACAGGAACTGAAGAAGATCATGGAAGCCTGTCAGGGTACTGACTACAAATTAAAGACCAGTCAGGCATCGGATGTAGTGGCAGTGGAAGTGCTGTTGATATCATTGAGCCGGTAGCCGGTGTGTGCTCCGCGCAGGAATGCAGCGAGTCAAAACATACCACAGGTATCATTATAGTCTGGAGACTGAATTATTATACAAAAAAACAGAACCTCAAAGGGTTCTGTTTTTTTGACGGTTTGATTATATATGTGCAGCCTTACATATGTAATCAATTACATAAATATATATAAGTCAGATTAAGCCATCTTGTTGACAGCAGCTGTAAGACGTGATACTTTACGAGAAGCATTGTTCTTGTGGTAAACGCCTTTGGTAGCAGCCTTGTCGATCTCTGAGATAGCAACCAGAAGATTTGCCTGAGCAGCTTCTTTGTCACCAGCAGCGATAGCAGCTTCTACCTTTTTGATAACTGTCTTAACCTTAGACTTGATCATCTTGTTTCTTAAAGTCTTCTTGTCAATTACTTCAATTCTTTTCTTTGCAGATTTGATGTTAGCCAAAATTCTCTACCTCCATTTAAAATATAGATTATAATAAGGTTTTTACATTAAAACCGGACACGGACAATTCAATGTAAACATACTCATCAATATTAGTATAGGGATGTTTATTTGTCAAGAGGAGAAGTAAAAATATTTCCATTTCTGAAAAATGAAAGGAGTTTCGGTCTTATTTCTATGACTTGCTGACTTGTATGGAAAGAAAGGACATGGTATACTGTCTCTGTTAATGCGTTATATATTATTACATACCAGGAGGTAAGAAAATGTTTGGATTTGATGAAATTACAAAGGTGGATCCTGAAGTTGCAGCGGCAATGACGGATGAACTGAACAGACAGAATAACAATCTGGAGCTGATCGCGTCAGAGAATATCGTATCAAAGGCAGTTATGGCAGCTATGGGAAGCCATCTGACAAATAAATACGCAGAAGGTTATCCTGGAAAAAGATATTACGGTGGATGCCAGTATGTAGATGTAGTGGAAGATCTCGCAAGAGAGCGTGCGAAGGAATTATTTGGATGTGAATATGTAAATGTTCAGCCGCATTCCGGTGCACAGGCAAATATGGCAGTATTCTTCGCTATTTTAAATCCTGGCGACACATTTATGGGAATGAATCTGGATCATGGCGGACATCTGACACATGGTTCACCTGTAAATATGTCCGGTAAATATTTCCACTGTGTACCTTATGGTGTAAATGATGATGGATTTATAGATTATGACAAGGTTCTTGAGATCGCAAAGGAATGCAAGCCAAAGCTGATCGTAGCAGGCGCATCTGCATATGCAAGAGCAATCGATTTCAAGAGATTCCGTGAGATCGCAGATGAGGTTGGCGCATATCTGATGGTAGATATGGCACATATCGCAGGTCTTGTAGCAGCAGGACTTCATATGAGCCCGATCCCATATGCACATGTTACAACAACTACGACACATAAGACACTTCGTGGACCTAGAGGTGGCATGATCTTGTGCAGTAACGAGGTGAATGAGAAGTTCAACTTCAATAAGGCAGTATTCCCTGGTATCCAGGGTGGTCCTCTGATGCATGTTATCGCAGGTAAGGCAGTATGTTTAAAGGAAGCATTACAGCCGGAATATAAGGAATATCAGGCACAGGTTGTAAAGAATGCAGCAGCACTTGCATCTGCATTGATGGCAAGAGGATTCAATATCGTATCCGGTGGAACAGATAACCACCTTATGCTGGTAGATCTTCAGAATCTGGGACGTACCGGTAAAGAAGTAGAGAAGCTTCTGGATGAGGTTCATATCACTGTAAATAAGAACACAGTACCAAATGATCCAAAATCTCCATTTGTAACAAGCGGTATCCGTATCGGAACACCAGCGGTTACAACCAGAGGTGCAAATGAAGCTGATATGGAGACAATTGCTGAAGCGATCAAGGCAGCAGTTATTGATGATGATAAGGCAAAGGCAGAAGCCCTTGTTAAGAGTATTGTAGAGAAGTACCCACTGTATGCATAAGGTTGTTATATGGAAGATTTATTTGACGAGAAGCTGTTAGAAGCGATTAAGCTTGCAGAATCTTTGCAGGATGAACAGTCAGAGGGAAAAAAGGCAGACGAAAAAACAGAGTCTGAGAACAGCAGTCAGATCAGCCGGCCGGAAGAACCGGCTGCTGATCCGGCATCTCAGACAGGTGAAGAAGCTGTTGATCTTCTGATCAAAGAGATTGTGCAGGAAGCGCAGGATGAGATTGCAGCGGAGGGAATCCGAACAGAAGATATCAAAAAGGATTTTTTTCAAAAGAAAGCGGATAATCAGAAGGAAGAACCGGTCAGAGAAAAAACTCAGAATCGAAAAAGTGATATTGAGCAAAGCACGGATGAGGAGTTATATATACGTGCGCGGGAACATAAGCGAAAGGGACCGAAAAAGCTGCGTGATCCGTGGAGCCTGAAGAAAAAAATAATTGTTGGCGTATTTGTGGCGATCCTTGTTCTGGTCGGAATACCAACAGCCATTCTGGCCTGGATGATAAATCAGGGGAAAAAACAGCTGGCAGCAAATACAGCGTCAGAGATCATCAGTTTTCATGAGGACGGATCACATTCTACTGCGGTAACCTATAATGGAAAAAATTATGTATATAATAAAGATATTATATCAATCCTTGTATTTGGAGTAGATAACAGTGAGTACCAGGCACCGAAGGAAAGTTCCTCAGGCAGTCTGAATCTGTATGGAGAAGAAACAACGGAAGAAACGGACACCAGAGACAGGGATGATGAACTGACATATTCCGATGCAAATGGATCAGAATATATACGATATGGTGGAAGAGTTGATATGTGTTTCCTGTTTGTATTTAATAAAAAGACAGGAAAGCTGGATGTGATCGATATTAACCGGGACAGCATGACGGATGTCGATATCTGTACAACAAAGGGTGAGGTCGCACTGGCCGATACGATGCAGGCGGGTCTTGCCTATGGATATGCAGATGGCGGGACGATCAGCTGTCAGAATTTCACAAAGACGATTTCAGAGATGCTATACAATCTTCCGATTCATGGCTATATCGCGCTGGATATGGAAGGAATAGCAGATATCAATGATGCCGTAAAGGGTGTCACGTTATATGCCAAAGATACGGTGAGTGAGAATGTATTTGCCAAGGATACGGTGACGCTTGAAGGTGAGGATGCATATCAGTATGTAGAGAAGATGGCAACCAGAGTGGAGACACTTGGGGAACATGCAAACCGGATGGCAAGGCAGGAACAGTATCTTACTTTATGGATTGAGCGTTTCCTGCAGCTTTATGGAGACAGCAGGAAAGAAGCAAAGATCGTATATGAAGCGGCAAAACCATATATGCAGACAAATCTGGATCGAAATGATATCCTGTATTTATATTACCGGATGCATGGTATTGATCTGAATGTGACGGAATCGGATGTGATAGATCTGCCGGGCAAATATGAGAGAAACACATATTTTGATGAATACAAATTGGATCAGGATGCGTTAGTTAATTTATTGATCCGGGTATTTTATACAGAAAAAGATTAATTTGTAAAAATGTTCCAAATGTGGATTGAAGCAAAACGGGAAAAATGGTAAAATTAACCTAGATTTTGCGGATTCCGTATTTGGAATTTTTTTGCGCAGATGAACGAAGATATGGAGGGTTGCATAATATGAAAAAATGTGTAAGAAACGTAACGGCGTGGCTGCTAACCATTGTAATGGCAGCGGTGACAGTATTTCAGTGGGGAGGGCTGGCGGCAGATTCCGGAGGAACCGTACAGGCGGCAGATCTGATCGACCTGAGTCCTGATAATGTAAAAATTAATCTGACAAACATCACGGGTAACTTCCGGTATACGGGATCTCCAATTGAACCGGAATTTTCAGTTACGGTGAACGGACAGACAATCAGTTCTGATTGTTATACTGTTGAATACAAGGATAATGTAAACCTTCGGAAGGGAAATGAAGCAGCAGAGATATGGATCTATGGTATTGAGAGCAGGGGATATACAGGTTCTCAGTATGCATATTTTCATATTATAGAGGGAGATATCTCCAAAGCTGATGTTGCTTTTAAAGGTGATGCATATTACAACAGTACCGGATCGATCCTGTATGTACCATATGTAAAACCGGGAGTAATGAATCCGCTTATTGGTAAAGTATCCTATGGAGGAAAAAAGTTAACCGAAAATACGGATTATATATTGATAAAGGGAAACGAATTAAAAGAAGTCGGAGGAAATGGAACCCTAACGATTAAAGGAAAATCAAAATCCAACTGGTCATCTTCTTACAGTAAAAAAGTGACATGGCAGGTAGTAAAGGCAGATATTGCGTCCGAAAATATCACTATGGAATATGAAAACTGTACTTATGATGGAACAGCAAAGACACCGAAGATCACAATAGAGGATTCCAGATTCAGAACCTATTATCCAAGTGCTACTATTGATGGAACTTTGGAAGAGGGTACTGATTATACAGTTACATATGGTGATGCAGCTCATGACAATATACAGCCGGGAACCGTAAAAGTAGTGATCACAGGAAAAGGTAATTATTCCGGTTTGGTTGAGAAAGAATTTACGATCAGTGATGACGGAAAGAATCAGGATATTTCACAGGCAGATATCACAGTATCGGATGCCACTTATACCGGCGCACAGGTGACTCCGGATGTGAAAGTTGTCTATGCCGGTACAACATTGGAAAAGGAAAAGGATTATACGGTTCAATATCGAAATAACATAAATGTTGGTACAAAGACTGCAACTGCGGTTATCAGTGGAATGGGTGATTATACAGGTTCGAAAGATATGAAATTTACGATCAATAAAAAGGATTTGAGTGATCCGACCATTAAGGTTACAGCAAGTGATGTTACATATGCATATGGATCTAATGTTTCGTCACCTGCAATTACTGTTACAGATACAGTATCGGGAAAAGAATTAACCGGTGGAACATATGGTAAAGATTATACGATCAGTTATCCTACACGCCCTACAGAAGTTGGTGACAATTATTCATTTACAATTACGGCAAAGGCAGATTCTAATTATACAGGAACTGCAACGGGCACATACCGGGTGCTGCCACTTGATGTGTCACAGACGGCACAGGTGACACTGGCACAAACGGAATATGAGTATAACGATGAGGCATTTAAACCTGCCGTAACATCCGTAGTTGTAAATGGAATAACTCTGGAAGACGGAAAAGATTATGCAGTAGATTATAAGGATAATATAGATGCTGGTGATAAGGCTAAAGTTATTGTTACATTTAAAGGAAATTATACAGGAAGTGTGACATCATGCTTTACGATCACATCACCGCTTCCAAATGTTAAAGATGCGTCTCTTACAATAGCGGATCAGACATATACAGGAAAACAGATCACTCCGGATGTAAGTACGATAACGATAGCAGGTCAGACCTTTACAAAGGATAAGGATTATACTGTTACTTACGGGGAGAATAAGAATGTTGGTTATGGTCAGATCACATTGATAGGAAATAAACAGACCTGTGCGGGAACTCGCCTGATCGAGTTCAAGATCAATGCAGCGAATATTAGGCAGGCTTGTACCGTGAAGGGTCTGGTGTCCGGTCAGAAATTCGCATATACAGGTTCTGCGATCATGCCAAAGATATCTGTAACTTATGGGAATATTACTCTGGTTGAGAATGAAGATTATACGATCCGGTATAGTTCATCGAATCCGGTAAAAGCAGGCTCTTACCATGTGACGATCACTGGTAAAGGTAATTATACAGATCATATAGACCTGTTGTATATGATTACTTCCGTTTCTATTGATGGAGCAATTGTTAAATATGCAGAATATGATAATACCTATAATGGAGCTGCAAAAGAACCTAAGGTCACGAGTATTATAACCGAAGATGGAACTACGATTACAGAGCTGAATGCTTTTGATGTTACATATACAGATAATATAAATTACGGAACAGCTACAATTACAGTAAAACCAAAGAGCACAAATGGTAAATATACAGGAACTGCAAGTACAACATTTACGATTAAGAAAGCAACTCTTTCAAATGACACCTGTACGATCAGTGCCATTCCGGATCAGACATTCACTGAAAGTGAGATCAAACCGGAACCAACACTGACAGTTAACGGAAGAACCCTTGTAAAGGGAACTGATTATACAGTAGTTTACAAAGATAACACAAATGTTGGAACAGCAACGATCACTATAAAAGGTCAGGGCAATTATACCGGAACTTATACCGGAAGCTTTACGATCGTAAAGAAGAATGATCCAACACCGGAGAAGATCAATCTGTCATCCGCTGTAATAACAGTTGCAGATCAGACCTATACCGGAAAAGCATTGACACCAAGCATAACAGTAGTGTTAAATGGAGCGGTTCTGCCGGCATCTGCTTATACAGTTACATACAGTAACAATGTAAATGTTGGAACAGCAACTGTTACAATCACAGGTAAAGGCAATTATGTTGGAAGCACTTCGGCGACATTTGCGATCAAGGCAGCAGCAAAGCCTGTTACACCTACTGTAACAAAGCCGGGTAAGGTAAAGGGAATCAGTGTAAAGAGTGTAAAGACAACATCTGCAACCCTGAAATGGAAGAAGGTATCAGGTGCATCCGGTTATATGGTTTACCAGAAGAATCCATCAACCGGTAAGACCAAGCTTGTAAAGACTGTAAGTTCAAAGACAGTTTCATATAAAGCAACCAAGCTGAAATCAGCAACCAAGTATACATACACGATCTATGCTTACAAATTGTCAGGCAAGACAAAAGTCAGAGGCTCCGGCACAGCATACACATTTGTTACAAAGCCGGGTGCTGTTAAGAAGACAAAGGCAGTATCCAGGAAGACCAAGACCTGCGTAGTAAGCTGGAAGAAGACAAAGGGAGCCGATGGTTATGAAGTATACATGGCTACGTCCAAGAAGGGCAAATATAAGAAGATCGGTCAGACAAAGAAATTAACACTTACCAAGAAGAAATTAAAGAAAGGTAAGACCTGTTATTTCAAAGTCAGAGCGTATAAGACATATAAGGGCAAGAAAACCTATGGTGCTTATACAAAGGTTATAAAAGCAAAGATCAAATAGATGAAAGCTTTTTAGAACTATAGGACAAAATGTGTTGATAAAACCGTTTTCAATCCTGATAAATAAAAAACTCCATCCATAGTGGATCATATTCAGAGAGAATAGAAGCTGCTGTGGATGGAGTTTTATTTATGTATATGATTATTCTATAGTTTATAATGCTTGCCATTATGTATACAGATGTTATTTACATAAGATGTTTTTCATATAAGGCATTTCCAGATAATTGTCCGCCTGTTCCTGCAAAAAGGAGATGATATCCTTATAAGGAAAGATTTTTGTCATACAATTATCATCAGGAGAGTTCTCTGTATCAGAGCAGACCGCCTGATTACCAGTTTCGAATGCAGTCTGAATTTCAGATTCGGTTGCTTCCGTGGTTCCGATATATGCAGATAAACACTTTTTTATCATTCCGGCATCTTCGGGTATACATTCTTTGATATGTATATCTTCCATTCGGTATGATACATGCTCCGGGACAAATGGATGAAACTGTCTGTTCAGAACAGGATTGATCCGGTCATATTCCCCATAGAACCATTTGTCAGAGAAGAATTCTGCAAGCGGGATTCGGTCTGTCTGTCCTTTGAGCAGTCTTACAAATAAAGGATGCCTGGTATCGACAGAGGAAGCACCGGATTCATCTTCAAAGGCAAAATAATGCTGCCAGAAATCCGTCACATAACTGGCGTCCAGCTGTAAATGTGCCAGAATTCCCAGATCAATAGGGGAAAGTCCCTGATCCCCGTACAGAGCATAAACAGCTGCCATATCTGGATATTTTGTGATCTGATATTTCTGGGATAATGGACGAAAATGGGTTCGCTCTTTATCCGATGTGACATCAGGAAGGATGCATCCAAGCATGAATTCTTCCGCAAATGTCTGTGGTATGTTTATTTGATTTTTTAAGCGGTTTAAAATTATTTCACCTTCTACAAGGTGCATTAAAAATCCGGGCATCGTCCTGACCTTCTTTCTCTGATAATAATAGATAGTTTATAGTGGGGTGTCAAGCGCGGAGAAATAAGATGTTCCATTCATTTCCGGTGTTGACGAAATATGGAAAAGGCTTTAAAGTAAACGACAGAAGTACATTTGTTAGAAAAGAGGTGCGGTATATGGGTACAAAGATTTGTCCGATTTGTGACAGCCCGGTAAATAGTATTAATTTTTGTAAGACATGTAAGCGGTTTGTCACGCCGATCGAAAATAATCATACATTTTATCTGAATGAGAGACGAAGCGATGTAGATTACCAGCGTGATTATAATTTCGATGGAGATGCCTATGATTATAGTGCAGATAAGAAGGAGGTAGAAGATACAGTATCTGACTGTCACGATGAATTTGAATTCGGCAGGGATGAGCGAAAGGATTTTCATGACGAATTCGGATCGGATCATAATGAAGATTACAACTGGCAGGAGGAGCAGAAAACATATTCTGGTAAACAGGATGGTAAGATAAAGTCGACAGAGGGAGAATGGAAATCCTGGCAGAATCGTACGCCGGGAACTCCATATAATACAGGAAAAAAGAAAAAGAAAGCATTTGTGATTGCTATCATCGGTGCTATTTTTGGCTTATGCTGTGAATTTTTACCGGTCATATTTGATCATATAAAGGATGATTCATATGAGTCAGATACAGAAGATGAGTATATAGAAGATGATACTTATACGGAATGGGATGAAGAGGATGTAGATGATGCATCACTTGTTGCTCCGGATGGCTATATGTATTATACTGCGCCTGGAGAAAAACAGGGATCAGACGGCAACTATTATACAGCCCTTTCTGCAGAAAAAGTATCGGAAGATGGCGGAGAATGTACATTAGTTGGACATTATGATGGTGTGACTATGACAGATTTTGAATCTGATATGCTGGCAGGTGCACAGGATATGGGAATTGATCTGCAGGCAGATGAGTATGGCAGATATCTTGGACTATATAAGTATGACGATGGAAATACCTGCTATGAAAAAAAGGATACATTTTATGCAGATATGGGATTTCTTCGTGTTGCCGTCTATGGAGATTATAATTCTGACAGAATCCATTCATTGATGATCGCACAGAAGATTCAGGATGATAATGACTATTACCGTATGGATGATATATATACGATAATTGCAAATGCTCTTGATGAGCCTGATCTGGAATCTGGAAGCGGTTACGATTCTATTATAGCAGGACTCCATACGTTGCGGGATGCAACGGATACATCAGATGAAACAGGGAATAATTATACAGAAGTACATGTGGGAGAATGGGAGATATCAGTCTCACGCATGGGCGGTTATCTGTATATAGATCTGTATGTAAATAAGTAAAAAGGTTAAATCTTCGTGAACAAAAATGCTATTATATTGCAAGCAAAAAAGAATGTGTCTATAATGAATGCGAAATTATCAGAAATACATACAAAAGAAAGATACAGCAGAAAAACTGTATAAAAGGAGGTTTCGATTGGACAATAATTTACCGGAAAACAGTAACAATAATAACAACAGCAATAACAATAATAATGGAAATAAAGGGAAAAACAATCGATCGATCATTGTGATCCTGGTTATCTCCATTTTGCTGACATTTTTATTCTGGCAGGTATTTGACCGTGTGTCATCAGGCAGAGAGGAAGAAGTCACATATGGTCAGTTCATCGAGATGTTAGATAAAGGTGAAGTTGGTTCTGTAAAGATCTATGGAAGCAAGATCGTATTTGAAAATAATGCCGATGATAAGCTGATCAGTAAGACCAAATATACAGCAACCAGAATATCGGATGACAGTCTGGCAGAGAAACTTCGTCAGGCAAAAACGAAATATGGAACAGAATATGAAGGTGTAGATGAGAGTGGAAGTGCTATGGTCGGCACAATCATTTCTTATATTGTGATGATCGTCGCGTTCTATCTGCTGTTATCAATGATCATGAAACGAAGCGGCGGCGTAGGCAGAGCAAATGCAAAGATCTATGTTGAGAAGAAGACAGGCGTTACCTTTGCGGATGTAGCCGGTGAGGAAGAAGCGAAGGAGTCGCTGACTGAGATGGTGGATTTCCTTCACAATCCGAAGAAATATCTGGATATCGGTGCAAAGCTGCCCAAGGGTGCGCTGCTTGTGGGTCCTCCGGGAACCGGTAAGACTCTGCTTGCAAAAGCTGTGGCAGGTGAGGCAAATGTACCATTCTTCTCCATGTCCGGTTCAAGTTTTGTAGAGATGTATGTCGGTGTCGGTGCATCCCGTGTCAGAGATCTTTTCAAACAGGCGACACAGATGGCACCTTGTATCATATTTATCGATGAGATCGATGCGATCGGAAGAAGCAGAGATTCCAGACACGGTGGAGATTCCGAACGGGAGCAGACATTGAACCAGCTCCTTGCAGAGATGGATGGCTTTGATACATCAAAGGGTATCGTGATCCTTGCGGCAACGAACCGTCCGGAGGTACTTGATAAAGCGCTCCTTCGCCCGGGAAGATTTGACCGTAGAGTTATCGTAGAGAAGCCGGATCTGAAGGGAAGAATCGATACACTGAAGGTTCATTCGAAGAATGTCAAGATGGATGAGTCAGTTGATCTTCGTGAACTTGCACTGGCAACCTCGGGTGCAGTCGGCGCGGATCTTGCAAATATTATAAACGAAGGTGCACTGGCAGCGGTAAGAGATGGCAGAAGTCTGGTTTCTCAGCAGGATCTGATCGGAGCAGTAGAAGTTGTATTTGCCGGAAAAGAGAAGAAGGATCGTCTGCTCAGTAAAGAAGAAAAACAGATTGTTGCCTACCATGAAGTCGGACATGCGTTGCTCGCTGCACTTCAGAAGAATACAGAACCAATCCAGAGAATTACGATCGTTCCAAGAACAATGGGTTCTCTTGGTTATGTATGGCAGATTCCGGAGGAAGAAAAATATCTCGAATCCAAGAAAGAACTGGAAGCAGAGCTTGTAACCCTGCTCGGCGGACGTGCTGCAGAAGAGTTGAAATTTGACTCTGTAACGACCGGAGCATCTAATGATATCGAGAAGGCAACCAAGACAGCCAGAGCCATGATAACCATGTATGGTATGTCGGACAAATTCGGTATGGTGCAGCTCGAATCGATAGAGGGACAGTATCTGGATAGAAATCTTGCACTTCAATGTTCGGATGAGACTGCAACAAAGATCGATAAGGAGATCCGCGATATGCTGCGGGATTCTTACAACAAGGCAAAGAAACTTTTGTCTGCTCATATGGCAGCTCTGGATTCTATCGCCTGCTTCCTGATAGAACACGAAACGATCACCGGCAAAGAATTCATGTCGATTCTTGCTCAGGTGGAACCTCAGAAATAGGTGCAATACCGTACATGGACGGTTATATCACACAACTATTATTCCGCAAGACGCTTGCGCTCTATTTCCACGCAACGGTGCTAAGTTCTCCGCCGATGGCGGTTCACTAAGAACCGGCGTGGAAAAAGGCTTGCTGCATAACAGTATGTAATATAACCGTCCATGTGCGGTATTTTTGATATCTCCTAAAAAACATATACCACAGCATAGTTGCAATATGTCGTAGTGGTTTTTATATATAAAAATGCCGTTTTTGACGTGGCATG
>DJPV01000009.1:14558-53725 GCA_002437435.1 Lachnospiraceae bacterium UBA6403
CATGCCACGTCAAAAACGGCATTACTAAAATTAAAACTGAAGTTGATCAAGGTTTTTACCGTAGGCAGGGAGAAAGTCGGACAGGAAACGTTCCACCTCCGGAAGGTCGGCGGCAAGCTTATCGACAGCAGCCTTTGTGGATTCATAGGCACTGGAGAATTCCGGATTGCCTACAGAGGTTTCTTCCATACACTTGATAAGAGCAGACAGTTTATCCGCTGCCTTTACAAGCTTCCAGATATATTCATCTCCGGACTGGCGGAAGAATAACGGTTCGTACTGCGGTTTCATTTCATCCGGCAGTTTGTTTAACAGCTTGTAGCAGGCTGTTTTTTCGATCATTTTAAATGATTCTTTGATATCATCATTATAATACTTAACCGGTGTTGGCATATCGCCGGTTATGATCTCTGAAGCGTCATGGTAAAGCCCGATCAGAGCAGACCGTTCCGCATTCAGATCCTTTTCATAATAGGTATTGCCGATTACGGCAAGTGCATGAGCGATGATGCTGACTTCCAGACTGTGCTCACACAGATTTTCTTCTCTGGTATTCCGCATCAATGCCCAGCGGTCGATGTATTTCATCCTTGAAATCATAGCAAAAAAATTATATTCCATCTTTATCTCCTTATTGTAAATTTATATATGCATTTGTAACTAATATATAGTGTTTAGCACTCTTGACTTTACCAACCACAAATTCATATATAAATATTATTAGCTCATTCCTTGTGGAAAAATTCGTACACCGCTTCGGCGGCGTTCCGGTTCATGGATGGCAACTGCATCAGTTCTTCGACAGATGCCTCCCGGATCTTTGTAATATCCTTGAAATAGCCCATCAGATCCTTTCGTCTGGCAGGACCGATGCCCGGTATATCCTCAAGGATCGAATGTACCTGCGACTTGCTTCGGAGACTTCTGTGGTATTCGATGGCGAAGCGGTGGGCTTCATCCTGCAAGCGGGTAACCATGTCAAATGCCTGTGTATTTTTAGGAAATTCCACTTCTTTATTGTTATAATACAGCCCTCTGGTCCGGTGGTAATCATCCTTTACCATACCGCAGACCGGTATATTCAGGTGCAGTTCGTCAAGAACTTCCAGAGCAATATTGACCTGACCTTTACCACCATCCATCATGAGAATATCAGGATAGACTTTAAAACGTTCATCGGTAAAACGTCTGGTCAGAACTTCCCGCATGCTGGCGTAGTCATCCGGACCGTCGATAGTTTTTAATTTGAACTTGCGGTATTCATTTGGTCGGGCTTTTCCATTTTCGAACACTACCATGGAAGCAACAGAGTGATAGCCGCTGATATGCGAGATATCAAAGGCTTCCAGACGCTTGGCGGATGGGACACCTATCAGCTCTGCCAGTTCTTTGGCGGCACCTTCCGTTCGTGCCTGTTCCCGTTTCAGCTTCTCGGTATCCTGTGTCAGAACAAGAAAGGCATTGTCACGGGCAAGCTTTAAAAGCTTTGCTTTGTCTCCTTTTTGAGGCGTGAGGATGTGTACCAGATTTCCCCGGCGCTCACTTAAGTATTGCTCGATCAGTTCCTGCTCATTTACTCCGTGCTCCAGAATGATCTCCTTAGGGAGAAATGGAGTAGAAGCGTAATACTGCTTTAAAAATGCAGACATAATATCTCCATAGGATTCCGACTGCACACCGGTCATATGAAAATGTTCTCTGCCGATCATCTTACCGTTTCGGATAAAGAAGACCGAGATAACACCCTCATTCATGTTATTGGCAGCCATCGCGATCACATCACGGTCATCGGTTGTTGTGTTATCAACACGCTGCTTTGATGCGATGTGCTTAATGCTTTCAATCAGATTACGAACCTCTGCCGCCTGTTCAAATTCCATATCGGCTGCAAGCTGTTTCATCTTTTCTTCCAGTTCCTTTACTGTCTGCTGATGATGTCCGTTCAGAAAATGGATCGCCTGTTCTACCTGCCTGCCGTAGTCTTCTTTTGAGATGTAACCCTGACAGGGAGCCTTGCACTGTCCAATGTGATAGTATAGGCAGGGACGATCTGCTCCGGTTTCCTGTGGCAGTTTCTTGTTGCAGCTTCGCAGATGATACAGCTTCTTTAACAGATCAATGGTATCTTTAACAGCGCCTGCGTTGGTATAAGGTCCAAAATATCTGGCATGATCCCGGTGCATCTGATGGGAGAACAGAATGCGGGGAAAATCTTCGTTGACTGTGATCCTGATATATGGATAGCTTTTGTCATCCGTAAGCATCGTGTTATAGTGCGGACGGTGTTCCTTGATCAGGTTGCATTCCAGCACCAGCGCTTCAATTTCTGATTCACAGATAATATATTCAAACCATGCGATATGGCTGACCATCTTTTCAATTTTTGGTGATCTTTTATAGCCTGCCTGAAAATACTGGTGTACCCGGTTATACAGATCGATGGCTTTGCCGACATAGATAATTTCATCGGACTTATTGTGCATCAGGTAGACACCCGGTGTATGAGGCAGCTTTTTTAATTCTTCTTCAAAATCAAACATATCCTAGAATCCATATCCTTTCCGCGGTTTATCCTAAAAACAGCAGGTTTACATATAGAAATCAGTATAACATAAGATGCGGAAAACAGGTGGCTTTTTTATGGAAAAATGAATTGATGAATTGACGATAAATAGGTTGTAGAATATAATGAAACAAGAACTGAAACTAGGGAAAACAGGAGGAGAAGATGGTTTACAGTATAACAGTATCCAAACTCATAGAGAAAATGAATCTGAAGAATTATACACCGGAGATCGATACCGATAAGGTACTGATCCAGGATCCGGGTATGAACCGCCCGGCGGTACAGTTCGGAGGATTCTTTGAGCATTTCGACGCAGGGCGTATTCAGATATGTGGAAATGTAGAACATGCTTATATTGCAGCGATGCATACAGAGGAAGAAAATATCAAGATCATAAATGAATTTTTTTCATATAAGCCGCCATGCCTGATATTCTGCAGAGATCTGGAGCCATATGAATTTATTATAGAAGCGGGAAAGAAGCATGGGGTTCCTGTCCTTACATCCAGTGCAGTTACATCTGCATTTGTACATGAGGTAGACCGCTGGCTCCATGTAGAACTGGCACCGAGAATATCCGTACATGCCGTACTGGTCGATGTATACGGCGAAGGTGTTCTGATCATGGGTGAGAGTGGTATCGGTAAATCAGAGGCTGCTCTGGAACTGATCAAGAGAGGACATCGTCTGGTTGCGGATGATGTGGTTGAGATCAAGAAGGTCAGTGATGCAACACTGGTTGGGCGTGCACCGGATATCACCAGACATTTTATAGAACTTCGTGGTATCGGAATCATTGACGTAAAATCATTGTTTGGTGTAGAATGTGTAAAGCTGGATCAGAACATCGATCTGGTCATCAATCTGGAAGAGTGGAGCAAGGATACGGAGTATGACCGTCTGGGACTGGAAGACCAGTATACGGAATTCCTTGGCAATAAAGTCGTAAGCCATAATATTCCGATCCGTCCGGGCAGAAATATCGCGATCATCGTTGAATCTGCAGCAGTCAACCACAGACAGAAGAAGATGGGATATAATGCCGCACAGGAATTATACAACAGAGTGACGCAGAATATCATGAAGGGAAATGCAAACAAGGAGGAGCAGTAGAAAATGGCAAACTATGTATTTGGAGTAGATATCGGAGGAACAACCGTAAAGATCGGTCTGTTTACAACACAGGGAGAGATGGTTGAGAAATGGGAGATCACAACAAGAACAGATGAAGGCGGAAAATATATCTTAAGCGATATCGCTGCATCTGTTGAAAATAAACTGGCAGAGAGGGAGATCGAGAAGTCTGATGTAGCGGGTGTCGGAATGGGTGTTCCGGGTCCAGTAAAGGCAGACGGAACTGTTATCAAATGTGTAAACCTTGGATGGGGAATCTTCAATGTAGAAGAGGAACTCAGCAAATTATTAGACCTTCCTGTAAAAGCCGGAAATGATGCGAATATGGCAGCACTCGGCGAGATGTGGCAGGGTGGTGGAAAAGGCCACAAGGATATCGTTATGGTAACACTCGGAACCGGAGTTGGCGGCGGTATCATTTTAAATGGAAAGATGCTTGCAGGAACCAACGGTGCTGGCGGTGAGATCGGACATATCTGTGTAAATGACGACGAGACAGAAGTCTGCGGATGTGGCAATAAAGGCTGTCTGGAACAGTATACATCAGCGACCGGTATCGTTCGTATGGCAAAGATCATTTTAAATACAACAGACAAGCCATCCAAGCTTCGTCAGATCCAGTATATCTCAGCAAAAGAGATTTTTGACGCAGCAAAAGAAGGTGATGAGCTTGCAGCAACATTGGTAGAGAATCATGGAAAGGTTCTTGGCAAAGCACTTGCACAGATCGCCTGTGTTGTAGATCCTGAGATTTTCGTAATCGGTGGCGGTGTATCCAGAGCAGGAGATATCCTGATCAAAACGACCGCTAAATATTTTACACAGTATGCTTTTCATGCATGCAGGCAGACCAAGTTCTCGCTTGCTACACTTGGCAATGATGCAGGTATGTATGGTGGTGCATGCAGTATACTGAATCAGTAAAATGTATTAAGTAAACTATGTGTAAATTACATAAATAGGGGTGAATCACCCTGAAATTTCTATACATTTTTAATATTGAATTCTAAAAGCCTTTAATGTATGATATTGTGTGGTAGTGTTCGAGAATTTGAGAAATCAGCTGGAACAGCACGCAAAACCTTATGTTAAAGGCTTTATTTTGTTTATCAGGTTTGGAAGATTCTTGAGAGTTCGGAATAAAAACAGGTCAGGAGTTTGAAAATATATGACATCGTTTTATGAGAGAGCGGCAGCGGTCACAGGAGAAAAAAGAATAAAAACAGAAGAACCTTTGAACCGATACACAACCTTTCGGATTGGCGGGAAAGCAGATTTTATGGCCGAACCGGAGAGACCGGAACAGATAGCAGAACTTGTGGATCTCTGTAAAGAAGAAAAAATCCCATTTTTCATTATGGGAAATGGAAGCAACTTACTGGTATCAGATAATGGATATCGTGGGATGATCATTCATATAGCAGATGGAATGTCACAGATCACAGTGGATGGAACAAAGATCATCGCTCAGGCCGGCGCATCCCTGATCAAAACAGCGGTTACAGCAAAACAGCATGCCCTGACCGGAATGGAATTCGCATCCGGAATACCGGGAAGTGTTGGCGGTGCTGTCTATATGAATGCCGGAGCATACGGCGGAGAGATGAAGCATATTATCTCATCTGTAAAGGTATTGGATCAAAATGGAAAGATTTATGAGATTGCAGGCACAGATATGGAATTCGGTTATCGCCACAGCAAGGCAGAGAAGGATGGCTTGGTCGTATTGGAAGCTGTATTTGAACTTCATACAGGAGATGCAGATCAGATAGATGCAGAGATGAAACGGCTGGCAGAAGCCAGAATCTCAAAGCAGCCACTGGAATATCCGTCAGCAGGGTCAACATTTAAGAGACCGGAAGGATATTTTGCCGGAAAACTGATCATGGATGCAGGACTTCGCGGTTATACCGTAGGAGGAGCACAGGTATCAGAAAAGCATTGCGGATTTGTAGTGAACAAAGGCGGTGCTACAGCAGCTGATGTCATGCAGTTGGTGAACGATGTCAAGAGAATTGTAAAGGACAGCTCCGGTGTGGATCTGGAGCTTGAGATAAAAACACTGGGGGCATTCTAGGATGAGATTTGTAATTGTAACAGGAATGAGTGGCGCAGGAAAAACAACAGCAATGAAGACTCTGGAGGATGCAGGGTACTTCTGCGTAGATAATCTTCCAATCCAGCTTATCAAACGTTTTGCGGAAATTGCATATGATGAACAGATTCAGGTAGATAATGTGGCAATCAGTGTGGATATTCGAAGCGGAAGAGCGTTAAGCCAGTTAAATGCCTGTTTAAATGATATGAAAGAGAATGGCTATAAGTATGAGATCCTCTTTATGGAATGCTCAGATGAGAAACTGGTAAAGCGGTTTAAAGAAACGAGAAGAAATCATCCATTATCCGCAAAAAATGGAAGAATTATAGATGGTATCAAGAAAGAAAGGGAGCTGATCGGCTTTATTAAAGATGAAGCGGATTATATTATAGATACGACGAATCTGCTGGTTCGTGAATTCAAATCCGAACTGGATAAGATTTTCGTCCAGAATATGGAATATGGAAATTTTATCATTACCATCATGTCGTTTGGCTTCAAATATGGAATTCCCAGAGATTCCGATATCGTACAGGATGTAAGGTTTCTGCCGAATCCGTATTATGATGAAGAATTGCGTCCGTTAACCGGAAATGATAAGGTGATTCAGGATTATGTTATGAACTGTAAAGAGGGACCGGAATTTCTGGATAAGTTCATTGATCTGGTACAGTTCCTGATTCCAAATTACATCAAAGAAGGGAAGAATCAGCTTGTAATTTCAATCGGATGTACAGGCGGAAAACATCGATCTGTAACCATAGCAAATGAGGTATATAACCGCCTGCAGAAATCCACATACACTGTGAGGATATATCATCGTGATATCGGAAAAGATGCAGTTGTAAAGAAATTATAGAAAAGGAGTGAGGCATATGTCCTTTTCCTCGGAAGTGAAGGCAGAACTTGCGAAGAATATAAGCAGCGCAAGACATTGCAGGATTGCAGAACTTTCAGGAATGATGTCCATGGTGGCAGATGTATGGTACAGAAATGGTTCACTCTTTAAGATATGCATAACAACAGAACGAAGTATTATAGCAAAGACAATGGCATCCCTGATCAAGGTGTTATTTGATATCCGTATGGAATGTTCGGTGAAAAGAACCGGAAGCAACAGCCGAATCTATCGGATGGTTTTAGACCAGCCGAGGGAGATTGAGAGAATCTTACAGACATTGAAGCTTTCTCCGGATTTTGAGATTTTACAGAAAGGTGTGACCAAAGTAAGCTGTCAGGATATGGTAGTCAACCGGATGGTTGTACAGCAGCAATGCTGTAAACGCGCATTTATCAAAGGTGCATTTATGACGTCAGGATCGGTCAGTGATCCGAATAAGGGATACCATCTGGAAATTGTCTGTGATAATGAGGAACGTGCCGGCATGATCGAGAAGATCCTGGCAGAGCTGGATATCGAAAGCCGAATTATCGCCAGAAAAAAATACAGTGTCTGTTATATAAAAGATGGAACCATGATCGTTGATATGTTAAATATCATGGGTGCTCACATTTCTCTGATGAATATGGAAAATGTGAGAATTTTGAAAGATATCAGTAATAATGTGAACCGCAGGGTGAATTGTGAAGCGGCAAATCTGAATAAAACAGTCAGTGCCGCAGTCCGCCAGATTCAGGATATAAATTATGTGATAGAAACAAGGGGGATCACATATCTTCCGGATAATCTGAGAGAACTTGCAGAACTTCGTTTAGAAGAACCGGATGCATCCCTGAAAGAATTAGGTGAGATGATGAATCCTCCCATTGGAAAATCGGGAGTCAATCATAGATTAAGAAAAATAAGTGAAATAGCAGAAGACCTAAGACAAAAGTCGTATGTGTAGGAGGAAGAAAATGTTAGAAAAAACAGTTAAGGTATCTATGACCGAAGGAACCGAAGAAAGACCGGTAGCAGTTCTTGTACAGATCGCAAGCCAGTATGAAAGTCAGATTCATCTTGTATCAGATGACAAGAAGATCAATGCAAAGAGTATCATGGGAATGATGAGTATGGGATTTACGGAAGGACAGGAGATTACAATTATTGCAGATGGCAAAGATGCGGAAGCTGCAGTAAATGAGATCGCAGATTATCTGACAGCAAATGCATAAAATCTTCCGGTAATTAATTGGTGTTTTTATTGCACGCTTTGGTTGAATGTGATAAAATCAGATTATTAATGGACATGTGTCATCGGAGGAAGCAGATATGGGATTTTTTGATGGGATTTTTAAGAAAATACCTTTCGTATCCAGATTTTCTAAAAAGAAAGCACCGGTCAATAACGTAGAGTTACAGTATAATAAGGCGATGAATCTTATGGATAATGGAGATTCGGAAGAGTCAGTTAAGATACTGGAACAGGTTTCAGATATCGGTATAATGGATACCCAGTATAAATCATATGGGGATGACGCCCTGCTTGCGCTGGCAGAGTTTTATGAAAAGGGTGTTTACCGTAACGCAAAGACGAATGTAGATATGAACAAATCTACAAAATATTATGAGAAGTATGTAAATCAGAACCGTGATGGAGATGTTATTTACAAACTTGCCAAGATGATGCTGGAGATTCAGAATTTCTCAAAGGCGATAAAGTATTTTGAGATGGCGGCGACGGATTATGGTATCAAGGCAGCATATATGAGCCTTGGTTCTATTTATGAGAGTGGCCTGAACCGTATTGATGAGTATGGAAATAAGAGTGATTTTGTAGTACCTGTTGATCTGGAAAAGGCAATGCAGTGGTATAAGAAACTTGCAGATGCAGGTGATGCAAAGGCAAAAGCCTCTTATGAGCGTGTATTATATGCAAGTACACATGAAGACAGTTTGGAATTTGAGGAAAAAGACAAGCTGTATACAGAGATTTCCCAGAGAAGAAAAGAGAAGGGAAAAGAGCCAAGATATAAAGTGATCGAGGCGTCCAGACTTCAGTACCAGTATTCATATGTACATAATCAGGTAGAAGGATACATTCATAAGCTTCCAAAAGACTGGGTAAAGACCATCAATGAGTCAACAGGCGAAGAATATTATGCACCAAGTCTTACATATAAAGATTTTGCAATTTATGTCTATTATGACAGCATACCAAAAGATTCCAAGAAGACACTTGAAAATTATCTGAGATATTGTAATGATGCATTTGATGAAGATTTACAGCTGAAAGCATACATTACAGAGTATGCGGATGGTATTTGTACGACATACTATCATAAAGATATGGAAAAGGGGATTGTTTCATTTGCATTCTATCAGGGCAGACGACTGGCATGTATGCGTTTTGTCTGCGCAACGATGGAGATCATTGAACAGTACGAAGAGATCATATTTGAGGTCGCAAATTCATTTGCATTTGTAGATCCTACACTTGTAAGTGAGGAAAGTGCGAACCGCAGAGATATGCAGTATTACAATGAAGCAATCTACTGCTATTATCTGGAAGATTATGAAGGCGCAATGAAAGCTGCAAAACAGGCATTGAAGTTTGGCAGTATCAAAGCAAGTTATCTGCTTGTAGAACTGTATTATGATGAGGACAGTCCATATCGTGATCTGGAAAAGACGATCAGTTATGCAAAGCAGTTATTTGAAGCAACCAAGGATCCTGAACTTGCGTTCCTGATCGGAAATGTATATGATCAGCAGATGAAGGATTATATGAAAGCATTGAACTGGTACGAGAATGCAGAGAGACTTGGACATAAGCGAGTTACATTCTATCTGGGACGTATTTATTATTACGGTCTGCTCCGTACCAAGAGAGATGGAAGAAAGGCTCTGGAATATTTCAAGAAGGCAAGAGAAAATGGTATACCGGAAGCAGAGGGTTATATCAAGGATCTTGAAGAACTGAAGGGTGAGGACCTTCAGACAGCTGTAGAGAAATGGGAAAGAGCGGTTCAGGCGGGAAGCGAATCTGCAGCGATCAAGATTGCAATGATGAAACAGAGACAGATTTTCTATATAGCTACACCATATGAGATTGAAAAAGCATATCTGGAAGCACTTGGACTTGGAAGTGCCAGAGCCGGATATGAGCTTGGACGTATCTACCAGCTTCAGGAGAAGCAGGAAAATTATAAAGGTGAGATCAAGAGTATCAAGTATTTTGAGAAAGCCTTTAATGCGAACTTTGATGACTGGGATAAGGAGAACTTATTTAAGGTTATCAATTATAAGGTTGAAAAAGGTCTTGATAAAGAAGAAGCAATTAAGTTATACATTGAGAATGCAAGTATGGGATATGTTCCGGCTGTTGAGAAGCTGTTTGAACTGGTTCCATTTACAACACAGCAGATATGGAGTCTGTATGATGCATTGATCGAACTTGCAGAGACCGGTGATGAGACTGCTATCGTAGCAATGAACAAACTGGAAATGCATTATGTAGATCTTGTTATCCGTGAGCCGGGGAAGGGACAGAAAGTCGTCGAAAATAAGTTCTTCCGTCTGTGTGTTCCAAAAGAGTGTTCCGCAACGATCAACGACGAAGGTGGTACGATCAAACTTGCTGATTCTGTTGTAGAATTTGCAGTAGCAGAGATGCCTGTCAATGCGACAGCAGAACAGGATTACCTGAAGATCTACAAACTGATCATATCAGAATATCTGCCAGATGAGAATGCAGAGGTTATTATCGCGAACTCCAGAATGATCGGTTCTGCGATCAGAAGCTCAAAGGATAATATACATACATACAGTATTCTTTTGATCAGTTCAAAGAACCAGTATATCTTCAAGCTTAGTTCGAAGGATAGACGTGAGATGATGCAGTTTAAGGATGTATTGAACACGATTGCAAAATCTCTGGTTGAGACTGGCGAGATCTATAAGGCAACAGGTGAAAACAGAAAGAACATTGGTCTTGCATTCCTTCTTAAGGCAAATGAGAATGGATTCCTTTCGATAGGAAAAGATGCTTAATAGAATTTAGAACAATATGTTTTAAAGCAGTATCTTGCCCGAAGAGTAATTCTTCGGGCAAGTGTCTGTTGAAGCAGCATGTAGAAATGACAAATGCGTTTGTCGTAGAGGTGAGTACAAATGTTTAGAAATATCATGAACGATCTGGCAACATGGTATGAGATTGGAGAAAATAAAGCAGCACTCATTAGAGGAGGAAAGTTTGTAGGAAAGACATGGGCAGCCCTTGATTTTGCTACAGGCTTTTTCGACGAACACATTCTTATCGATCTGGAACAGTATCCGGATTTTTGCCAGTATATTTCAAGGGAGAGAAAACCGGAGAAGCTGCATGCGAAATTAACTACTTCATTGGATAAATATGATTTTCAGGGAAAACTATTGATCTTTGATAATGTACAGCTCAGTACGATGGCGATTCCGAATCTGGTAGAGTATGCAAAGGTAAGTGACGGTGTCCGTATCTGTATGCTCGCGACCGTAAATGGTGCATTGCTGGGTGAAGCAGAATGCCAGGATGATCTCTTTGTATATGAGTTGATGCCTATGACTTTTGATGAGTTCTTAAAAGCCGGAAAGGGCAGAAAACTCTGGAAATACATCGAGAATCAAAGACTGGAAAGAATGCCGGATGAAGTTCGGGCAAGTATAGATACGATGCTGGATGCATTTTTGGTAACCGGAGGAATGCCGGAAGCGGTAAGTGCATATTACAAAAATGAAAATTTTGAAGAAGTTGACGGTATTTTGCAAAAAACACTTGACAAGATGACCGAATATATAGTAAAAGTAACACCGAAGAAACTTTTAACAAAGGTAATGCTGATCTGGAACAGTATTCCTGTTCAGCTGACCAAAGAGAATAAAAAGTTTATGTACGGATATGTAGATCCGAAGGCAAGAGCCAGAGAGTACGAGTCATCTGTTGACCATCTTGTACGGATCGGAGTTGTCCGTCAGGTATATCGTGTAAAGCACGGTGTATTACCACTTGCAGAGCAGGTGGATGAGAAATCCTTTGAGATCTATCATTTGGATCACGGTCTTTTAAGGATTATGGCAGGCATTCATTATAATGATATAGATCAGACCAATATCGTTGATACGATGGATGGCATGGTAGCCGAGCAGTATGCAATGGAAGAGTTATATGCGAATAGAAATGTTGGCAAGTTATTCTTCTGGATATCTTCTGCAACAGCAAAGGTTGATTTTGTGTATGAAGGTGATGGTGAGGTCGTACCGGTTGATGTACAGACAGAGCCGCATACCAAGGCACAAAGTTCCAAAGTGTTCAGACAGAGATATAATAATGCAACGTCTATCAGAATCTCAACAGATGATATGTATATGAATAACGGACTTTTGAATGTTCCGTTATACGGCATCTGGAACTTTTAACAAACGCCGAAATAGCTCAGTTGGTAGAGCAACGCATTCGTAATGCGTGGGTCGAGGGTTCGAGTCCCTTTTTCGGCTTTGGACTAAAAGACCGAAAACCTGGAAAAATCAAGGTTTTTCGGTCTTTTTTATATCGAAAAAATGAAAAAATGGGCAAAAATGGGACAAATTTTCTCAGGTAACTGCTTCCTTGGGTGTTGGCAAAAAAGGTAAAATGAAATACAATAAAAAAATGGGTAATATTTAGAATAAAATCGGAGATGAAAAGTTTCATGAACATGAACTGGTATAAACATTTGAAAACGATCAACCATCATAAGTGGCTGGTTATGAAGAATTGCTTCCGGGTAGGCTTATATAAACAGGGGCTGCTGCACGATCTGTCCAAATATTCATGGACAGAATTTTCAGTAGGCGTAAAGTATTATCAGGGAGATCGTAGTCCGAATGATGCGGAGCGTGAAGATAAAGGGTATACAAGTGCCTGGCTGCACCATAAGGGAAGAAACAAGCATCATCTGGAATATTGGATTGATTACAGTATGGATCATTCAGGAGCGTTAGCCGGATGCAGGATGCCGGAGAAATATGTGGTCGAGATGTTCTGTGACCGGATCGCGGCAAGCAAGAATTACAATAAAGAGAAATATAATGATTCCTATCCGCTGGAATATTTCAGAAGAGGAAAAGCAAGGAAGAATCATCTGCTCCATCCGGAGACGGATGCATTACTTGAAAGCCTGCTTGTGATGCTGGCAGAAAAGGGAGAAGATTATACATTTGATTATATACGACGGGAAGTACTGCATAATAAAAAGTCGAAGAAGGAAGAAAAATAAAACATTCTGTCTATAGCATGGACTAAGAAAAGGATATAAACGGAAGAAAGGCTGAAAAGCCGGAGGGACAAAGATGGATTTTACACATTTACATGTGCATACGGAATATAGCTTGTTGGATGGCTCAGCGAAGATTAAGAGTCTGGTAAAACGTGCGAAGGAACTGGGATATGATTCGCTTGCAATCACTGATCATGGCGTTATGTATGGAGTTATTGATTTTTATGAGGCAGCGAGAGCAGAAGGAATCAAGCCAATCATAGGTTGTGAAATCTATGTCAGTCCGGGATCGCGATTTGACCGTGAGAATACCAGAGGAGAGGAACGATATTATCATTTGGTACTGCTTGCAGAGAATAATCAGGGATATAAGAACCTGTCGAAAATCGTATCCAGAGGTTTTACTGAGGGATTTTATTATAAACCAAGAGTGGATATGGAAGTGCTGGAACGGTACCATGAGGGTATTATCGCGCTTTCTGCCTGTCTGGCGGGTGAAGTTGCCGTCAATTTAAGAAAGAACAACTATGAAGGAGCGAAAGAGGCGGCGCTCCGACATTTGAAGATATTTGGAGAAAATAACTATTTCCTTGAGATGCAGGATCATGGATTGGCAGAGCAGGCGACGGTAAATGCAGGCATTATGCGGCTGTCCAAAGAGCTGGGTATCCCGATGGTCGTAACGAATGATTCTCACTATATTCTGGCTGAGGACTGGGAGGCGCACGATATTCTTCTGTGTATCCAGACAAACCGGAAGGTGCATGATGAAGATCGTATGCGTTATACAGGGGGACAGTATTATCTGAAATCCAAAGAAGAAATGTATGAACTCTTTCCTTATGCGAAAGAAGCATTGGCAAATACACAGAAGATCGCAGATCGGTGTAATGTAGAGATCGTATTTGGCGAGCAGAAAGTGCCGGAATTTGATGTGCCGGATGGACTGACAGCCGAGGAGTATCTGGAAAAACTCTGTATGGAGGGTATTAAGAAGCGTTATAACCCGGTAACACCGGAGTTGATGGAGCGTCTGACATACGAGATCAATACGATCAAGAAAATGGGATATGTAGATTATTTCCTGATCGTATCGGACTTTATAAGATATGCGAAGGATCATGGGATTGCAGTCGGTCCCGGACGTGGATCTGCAGCAGGAAGTATCGTAGCCTATTGTCTGGAGATCACAAATATCGACCCAATCCGATATAATCTGCTGTTTGAAAGATTCCTGAATCCGGAGCGAGTATCCATGCCCGATATCGATGTGGATTTCTGTTACGAGAGAAGACAGGAAGTTATCGATTATGTTGTCCGCAAATATGGAAAAGAAAAGGTCGTACAGATCGTAACCTTCCAGACGATGGCAGCACGAAATGTTATCCGTGATGTCGGTCGTGCGCTGGATCTTCCATATGCACTCTGTGATGCGGTTGCGAAGACGATTCCGATGGAGATCGGTATGAATATTGATACAGCTCTGAAGGTCAGTAAGGATCTGAAAGAGATGTATGAGGGAAATGCAGATGTCAAGCAGTTGATTGATATGGCAAGGAAGTTAGAAGGACTTCCGAGAAATACCGGTATGCATGCGGCAGGTGTCGTAATCGGCAGAGACTCTATCGATGAATATGTACCGCTTGCAAGAGGCGGTGATGATTCGATCATCACCCAGTTTACAATGACAACGATCGAACGTTTGGGACTTCTGAAAATGGACTTCCTTGGACTTCGTACTCTGACTGTTATTCAGGATGCAGTAAAGTTCATAAAGCAGGAGACCGGTGTTGATATTGATATCGATCATATCGATTATGATGATAAGAAAGTATTTGAGTTGATCACATCAGGAAAGACAGAGGGTATTTTCCAGCTTGAAAGTTCCGGTATGAAGAACTTCATGAAGGAATTAAAACCTCAGAGTCTGGAAGATGTCATAGCCGGAATCTCTCTGTATCGTCCGGGTCCTATGGATTTCATTCCGAATTATATCAATGGTAAGGAACACCCGGAGAAGATCACCTATGATGTGCCGGAGCTTCAGGGGATACTCGAACCAACTTATGGCTGTATCGTATATCAGGAGCAGGTAATGCAGATCGTTATGAAGCTTGCCGGATATACACTTGGACGAAGCGATCTGGTGCGCCGTGCCATGTCGAAGAAGAAAGCAGATGTCATGGCGAAGGAACGCCAGTATTTCGTATATGGAAATGAAGAATTGGGCGTGCCGGGCTGTATCGCCAGAGGTATCCCGGAAGCAACTGCAAATAAGATCTTCGATGATATGACGGATTTTGCAAAATATGCATTTAACAAATCCCATGCAGCAGCATACGCGGTCGTTGCCTATCAGACGGCATTTTTAAAATGCTATTATCCGGTTGAATTCATGGCAGCACTTATGTCATCGGTAAAGGATAACAGTTCCAAGGTTGCGGGTTATATCCAGTCGTGCAGACAGATGGGAATCCAGATCCTGCCGCCGGATATCAATGAAGGATACAGCGGATTCTCAGCAGCCAAGGACGCGATCCGGTATGGTATGTCAGGAATTAAGAGTGTCGGAAGTGCGGTAGTAGACCGTATCGTAGAAGAACGGGAGGCAAATGGTCCATATAAAGATATGAAAGATTTCCTGGTTCGTATGACACCGAAGGAGACAAATAAGAAGACGGTCGAGGCATTGATCCTTGGAGGTGCATTTGACAGCTTTGGTGTGAAGAGACGTCAGATGATGATGGCATATCCGATGATGATCGATGAAGTCTATAAAGAACGGAAGAATTCATCTGCAGGACAGATGTCATTTGCAGAATTTTTTGGTGGTGAGTTTGCAGAAGCAGCAAAGACAAAATTCCCGGATGTGGATGAGTATGACGAGCAGGAAAAGCTGGCACTTGAGAAATCCGTACTGGGTATTTATATATCTGGCCATCCGCTTCTCGGTTGCGAGAAACTGATGAATGAGAAAACCGCATTTTCATCGGTGGATTTCATGATCGATGAGGAAGAGGGACGTGCAAGAATTCAGGATCAGAGTATCTGTATCCTTGGTGGCATGGTAGCAGGTGTTACGGTGAAGATGACGAAGAACAACCAGAACATGGCATTTGTTACACTTGAGGATATGGTCGGACAGACAGAGATCATTGTATTTCCTAAAAAATATGAAGATTACCGGGAGAAGCTGACAGCAGATAATAAGATCTTTGTAAAGGGACGGGCAACAGTCTCGGAGGAGGATGCGAAGCTGATCGCTGAAGAGATCCTGACCTTTGATGAGGTTGCAGCCGGAAATGATTTCAGCCGTTATAATAATAACGGCAGGATAAAACCTCGCAGAGAAAATACGGGAAAACCGGAATTTACAGAAGGAGATTTACAGGTCTGGGTATGCTTTGACGATAGAAAAGAATATGATGAACTGGAGAAGGATTTCCTGTCAATTCTTGAAGAATATAAAGGAAACTGTCCGGTATACATATTTATAAAACAGGAAAAGCAGTATAAGAATATGGGCAGAGGTTTTATGGTCGATGGTGCTTCCGGTGTCGTAGACCGGCTGAAACTGGAATATGGGGTCAGTCGTGTAACAGTTCGGCCGAATAAGAAGAAATAGCAGTGTTCTTGTCTGTCATGCTTACATGGCAGATTCTGAAGGATAGCTGGAAAAGATAAATGACAGGAGGATGCAGGTATGGAGATCATTACTGCAAATTCAAATCCTAAGATAAAGAATATTAATAAGTTAAATAAAAATACCTCATTTCGAAAAGAAAAACAGGTATTTATAATAGAAGGGATCCGTATGTTCCGGGAGCTTCCGGTTGACCGGGTAAAGCAGGTATTTGTATCGGAAACGGCATATCAGAAATACAAAGCGGAGCTTTTTGAAAAAGGGATCACGGAACAGGACAGGCGTCTGATTGTTGTATCAGACAGTGTATTCCAGTCGATGTCACAGACAAAAACTCCGCAGGGACTCCTTGCTGTAGTGGATAGATACCATTATACAATGGATGGTTTGATTTCTGTGATGAATGGGCGCGAGAATGGAAACACGTTTTTAGTTCTGGAATCCATACAGGATCCTGGCAATCTTGGTACGATCGTGCGGACGGCAGAGGCTGCTGATGTTACAGGTATTATTATCGGAGGAGATTCCTGCGATATATACAATCCAAAGGTTGTACGTTCTACGATGGGGACGATCTTCCGTGTGCCATTTGTCTATGTGGATGATCTTGCGGGCGCGGTTGACCGGTTAAAGAAACATGGGATCGTTGTCTATGGTGCACATCTGGATGGACAGGATCTGTATGCGGGAAAACTTGAAAAGAACAGTGCATTCCTGATCGGAAATGAAGGAAACGGGCTGACCGTTGAATTATCATTGAAGGCTGACCGTTTGATCCGTATTCCAATGGCAGGACAGGTGGAATCCTTAAATGCTGCCATTTCAGCAACACTTCTTGCGTATGAAGCATACAGGCAGCGAAAATGATCGGATAAAAGACAAAACAAGACAAAAAAAGGCAGCATATCTTCTGGTATAAAAGAATATATTTTATGGTATACATTCGAAGGGAAATACCAGAAGGGAGAAAAAACATGGAAAAAACATTAAACAATAACCAGGTGATCGTAGCGGGGGAGATTGCATCAGACTTTACGTTCAGTCATGAGATCTTCGGAGAGGGATTTTATATGGTGGATCTTGTAGTTGCCAGACTGAGTGATACCTATGACATAATACCACTTATGGTGTCTGACCGGTTATTTGATGTAGAGAATTCCCATATCGGGGAAAAGGTAATGGCGAGAGGGCAGTTCCGTTCTTATAATAAGCATGAGGAGACAAGAAACCGCCTGATCTTATCGGTATTTGTCAGGGAGATATCGGTACTTGATGAAGATGATGAGGAAGCAGAGAATAAGCCGAATCAGATCTATCTGGACGGATATATCTGCAAGGAGCCTGTATACCGTATGACACCACTTGGACGGGAGATAGCAGATATTCTGCTGGCGGTCAACCGGGCATATGGCAAGAGTGACTATATTCCATGCATTTGCTGGGGAAGAAATGCGAGATTTGCGGGAAAGCTGAAGGTAGGGGAGCATGTCGCGGTCTGGGGCAGGATCCAGAGCCGGGAATACCAGAAAAGGATCGGTAATGACCAGATCATCAGCAAGACAGCATATGAAGTATCCGTCAGCAAAATGGAATGTCTGGAGTAGTATGGCAAAGAGACAGTAAAGCAATAGGCAGACAGGGAAAAGCATTCGTTACATATTGACAGAAATAGACAGGAATGATATAGTAATTTTATCTAATGGAAAAAGGAAAATTCAGTAGAGGCGCGGTATTTATCAGTAAATATATGGATATATATGGAGGTAGATGATATGTGTTGAAAGGGGATACCGCCGAAGGAAGCAGTTATCCATAGGGCTGTAACCTGGTTGTGCAGCGAATAACTGTATGACTGTCATCGTCACAGATGGAGGGCTACTTTTTAAAGAAGTATATTATTTCTAAAGGTCGGCGCTCGTGCGCCGACCTTTCGTACTGTATGGATACAGTAAAGAGAGTTCCACGACGATTTTTATGTTTTAGATTTTAAGGAGGAAGATTTCATGTCAATTTTTGAAGGTTCAGGTGTAGCATTAGTAACACCATTTAAGGAAAATGGAGAGGTTGATTTCGATAAGATGAAGGAACTCGTTGAATTTCATATTGCAAATGGTACGGATGCCATTATCGTATGTGGAACAACGGGAGAAGCGTCCACATTATCACATGAGGAACATCTTGCATGTATAAAAGCATGTGTAGAATATGTAGATCACAGAATTCCGGTTATCGCAGGTGCAGGTTCTAATTGTACAGGAACGGCTATTTACCTTTCTACAGAGGCAGAGAGCTATGGTGTAGATGGATTGCTGTTAGTAACACCATATTATAACAAAGCAACTCAGAATGGTCTGATCGCACACTTTACAGCTATTGCAAATTCTGTAAAGGTTCCGATCATCTTATATAATGTACCATCCCGTACAGGCTGCAACATTCAGCCGGAGACAGCGGTTACACTTGCAAAGAATGTACCGAATATCGTAGGTATCAAAGAAGCATCCGGTAATATCACACAGGTTGTTAAGCTTGCAAAGCTGGCAGACGGCTGCATCGATATTTATTCCGGTAATGATGATCAGGTAGTACCACTTCTGTCATTAGGCGGAAAGGGTGTTATTTCTGTAACAGCAAACATTGCACCAAGAGATGTACATGATATGGTTAAGAAGTTCATGGATGGTGATGTAAAGGGAAGTCTTGATATTCAGTTAAAGACGATCGATCTGTGTGAAGCGCTGTTCAGTGAAGTAAATCCGATCCCTGTTAAGAAAGCTGTTGAGCTTATGGGCTTATGTGGCGGAACAATGAGAATGCCATTAACAGAGATGGAGCCTGCACATACAGAGAAGTTAAAGGCAGCAATGACAGCATACGGTTTACTTTAAAAGAAAATACAGATGATCCGTAAAGGGTTATGCTGTATGATATAGAAAAATGGACAGAAGGGATACAGGAATCTGTCTGTAGTATATAAAATCCCGCAGGCTCTGCGGGATTTTTGTTTACGCGGGCAATGTGCGCCAAAGGCCATATTTATATGGAATTCTGGCGGCTGCTGCGTTATGTATGAGAAAAAACATAGGATAAATGGAGGAAAAGAACATGGTTCGAATTATAATGCATGGATGTAATGGTAAGATGGGACAGGTGATCACAGGTCTTGTAGCAGATGATCCAAATGTACAGATCGTTGCAGGTATTGATATTGCAGATAACAGAGATAACGGATATCCGGTATTTACAGATATTAAGAAGTGTGATGTGGCAGCAGATGTGATCGTTGATTTTGCAGCGGCAGCAGCAGTTGATGCACTTCTTGATTACAGCGTGGAAAAGCAGATCCCTGTAGTGCTCTGTACGACGGGCTTAAGTGATGAACAGCTTGCAAAGGTAAAGGAAAGCAGCAAGAAAGTCGCAATCTTAAAGTCGGCAAATATGTCACTTGGAATTAATACATTGATGAAACTGTTGAAAGAGGCAGCAAATGTATTTGCGCCGGCAGGTTTTGATATCGAGATTGTTGAGAAACATCATAACCAGAAGGTAGATGCACCATCGGGAACAGCAATCGCACTTGCAGATTCTATTAATGAAGCAAGAGGCGGAGAATATGAATATGTCTATGACAGAAGTCAGGTCAGAAAAAAGAGAGATAAGAAAGAACTTGGCATCTCGGCTGTTCGTGGCGGTACGATTGTTGGTGAACATGAAGTCATCTTCGCAGGGGTTGATGAAGTGATCGAATTCAAGCATACTGCGTATTCCAAGTCAGTGTTTGCAAAGGGCGCAGTGGAAGCAGCAAAATTCCTGGCTGGAAAACCGGCAGGCATGTATGATATGGCAGATGTGATAGGATAGGAGAAACAATGAAACCAGAAAAGGTTGTATTATGTGCTAGTTCAAAGTACGAACAGAAATTTTATCTGAATGAGGAGTTTAAAGGGCTTCCGGAAGAAATAAAAAAAGAATTAAAAATCATGTGTGTATTGTTTACAGAGGATGTAGGTGGTATACTGAGGCTTGAATTTGACCAGGAGGGAAACCTGAATCTTGTAACAGAAGCATTTGATGAGGATCTGTTATATGATGAGATCGGATGTGAGTTGAAGATCAAACAGTTACGGAAGGACAAGCAGCAGCTGTTTTCCAGTCTGGAATTGTTTTATAAGGTATTTTATCTGGAAGACTATTAGAGGTGAGAGATGCTATTTGCAATTGATGTAGGAAATACGAATATCACGATGGGATTATTTGACGGGGAGAAGTTGGTGAAAACATTCCGCATGACAACAGGAATATCGAGAACTTCAGATGAGTTTGGTGTGTTTTTGGGAGAACTGCTCCGAATGAGAAATCTTCCGCTAGATGTAATTGATGAAGTTATCATTGCATCTGTAGTGCCAAATGTGATGCATTCCCTGACAAATGGAATACGGAAATATTTTAAGTTAGATCCTCTGATCGTGGAGCCTGGGGTAAAAACAGGTATTAATATTGCGATTCCAAATCCAAAACAGCTCGGTGCAGACCGTATCGTAGATGCGGTAGCGGCATATCATATGTATGGCGGCCCTGTGTTGGTTATTGATTTTGGAACAGCAACTACATATGATCTGGTAAATGGAGATGGTTCATTTATAGCAGGTGTAACTTCACCGGGTGTTCGTCTGGGTGCAAATGCATTATGGAGCGGAACCGCGAAACTGCCGGAAATCGAGATCAAAGTGCCGGATACGATACTGTGTAAGGACACGATCTCCAGTATG
Organism: Lachnospiraceae bacterium UBA6403; assembly: GCA_002437435.1. Classification (GTDB taxonomy): domain Bacteria; phylum Bacillota; class Clostridia; order Lachnospirales; family Lachnospiraceae; genus Coprococcus. The sequence continues at coordinate 35,942 of DJPV01000009.1, forward strand.
CAGGCAGGTGTATGCCTTGGTTATATCGGACAGACAGAATATATTGTAAGGCGTATGCGGAAAGAATCCGGTTTTGATAATATGAAAGTTGTTGCGACCGGTGGACTCGGTAAGATGATCTATGAGAATACCGATTGCATCGACACATATGATCCGGATCTGACGTTATACGGTCTTCGAATTATTATGGATAAACAAAAACAGGCATAGGAGTATATATGGATTTTACGAATAAACTTGTTTTGGCGCCAATGGCTGGGGTATGTGACCAGCCATTTCGTTTGCTGGCGAAAGAACAGGGCTGTGATATTTTATACACGGAAATGATCAGTGCAAAGGGGTTGTATTATAATAACAAGAACACAGTTCCACTTCTTGCGGTTTCTTCGGAAGAAGACCCAATCGGTGTGCAGTTATTTGGATCGGATCCGGAGCTGCTTGCAGAGATGGCAAAGAAGATTGAGAACCGCGGATTTGCATTTGTCGATGTGAATATGGGATGTCCGGTTCCGAAAATCGTGAATAATGGCGAGGGATCTGCACTAATGAAGAACCCACTGTTAATAGGAAAGATCGTATCGGCAATGACAAAAGCATGTAAGCTTCCGATCACGATCAAGATCCGAAGCGGGTTTGACAGCGAGCATATCAATGCATCGGAGATTGCACATATAGCAGAGGAAAGTGGTGCGTCTGCTGTGGCTGTACATGGCAGAACCAGAGAACAATATTATCATGGCCACGCAGACTGGGGAGTGATAGCGGACGTGAAAGCGGCTGTGAAGATTCCGGTAATAGGAAATGGTGATATTCTGACTCCGGAGGATGTAATTCGGATGAAGGAACAGACGAACTGTGATGCATTTATGATCGGAAGGGGTGCGCGTGGTAACCCATGGATCTTCCATGAATTAAAGACATATTTTGAGACAGGAGAGATTCCACCAAGACCGGATAAACAGCAGGTGAAGGAGACAATGCTCCGTCATGCCAGACTTATGATTGATTTTAAAGGAGAGTTTACAGGAATCCATGAGATGCGGAAGCATGTTGCCTGGTATTCGGCAGGTATGTATGATTCATCGAGACTTCGAAATCTGATCAATCAGGTAGAGAGTTATGATGAGATGGTAGAACTGCTTGATGCATGGACAGACGGTTCTTTATTTGAATCGGACGCGAAAGAGAATGTGTAACAATTTCAGATGCATTTCTGATACAGTTTTGAAAATATATTAAAATATATTCATCAGATGTGACAAAGAACAGAGATGATTTAGAAATATTTACAGCCAAATGCGTACATATGTTTAAATCGTCTCTGATTTTTTTAAATAAAAAATGCAGTTTTGATGCTAAAATTTAAGAAAATCCCTTCGTGGAAGTGTCCAATGTGCTAAGTTGTTGCATAAATGTTAAGATGTTAAAATGTGCAATATATACAATATAATGCAATACAAATTGGATAAAAATGCCACAATATTTCAAATATATATTTTGTAGCTACGACACAATTAATAAAAATGGCTGGTTTGCTTGACCTTTTGATTGTCAGGCATTATAATAATGATACAAACAAGAGTTAATCCTTTTGTAACAATTTTGAAACTGAAAAGAAATTAAGGAGAGAATATTATGAAGAAATTTTCAAGCTCCAGCCAGATGCTTTCAGAAAATCTTAAGAAATATCTGACGAGAGCAGGTATTGCTGTAGTATCCACTTCCCTCGGAGTTGCATCATTTGTTACTCTGGCTTCGGATGAATCGAGAGTTCATTCAAGAGCAAAGCTGGTAGCTGTTTCACAGCTTGAATCTACAGCAATCGAAGATACGAAGGTTGAATATTCTAAGATAGAATACACAGATTTACAGAAGTCCATCAATGATGCCGACATGCTGGCAAAGGTTGAAAAGACAAGCAAAGAGACAGAGGATGTTGCTCTTGCAGCAAAGGAAGATAAAGTTGATCTTCTTACAGTTGAAGACAGAACAGAAGCAACTGCAGAGGAACCAACAGAGGAAACTACAGAAGTTACAACAGAGGCTACAACCACTGAGGTGACAACAACGGAGACTACTACAGAGGAGCCTGCATCTTCATCAGAAGAGATGGCACTCGCTAAGAAAAGCAAGAAAGCAAAGAAGACAACAGAGAGCGCAGGCGATGAGAAGCAGCAGCGTGGTATCGAAGCTACCGAAGCTACTGAAGAAGCTACAGCCGGTGCGATCTATGTAGAAGATGACAGCTATCAGCCGGGAACTTATCTTGGTACATTTACAACAACAGCTTACTGTGGATGTTCATATTGCTGTGGTAAGTCCGATGGAATTACAGCCAGCGGTACATATGCTACAGAAGGAAGAACCATTGCAGCACCAAGTAATTTCGCATTTGGTACAGAACTTATCATTGATGGCCATACATATGTCGTAGAGGACAGAGGTGGTGCGATCCGTGGTAACAGAATCGATATTTTCTTCTCAAGCCATCAGGCAGCTTTAAACTACGGAAGAAGAACAGTTGACGTATATGTCAAATAATTCAGTATAGACAGAGCAGGACAGAACCTAAAAGGTTCTGTCCTTGCTCGTTGTATGGCAACGATAAAGCCCATGTACGGTAACAGCTTTCTACAATCGGTTATGACTCATTTTCGATCATAGAAGACTGTTACTACACATGGGCTTTATTTGTTATACATATCATGCAGAAATTGTATGTGCATAAATTCCTACATGATGGCTAATGTTCATCGGGCAGAAAAGTATCCAGACCTTATGTCTGTTATATATAACAAGATCAGATTAAAATGAACAAAATAGCTGGTAATATTTGTTAGAAAGGATAGCGGATTTTCATTGTGGGATCTGGTAGTTATTGGTATAATTGATTTAACTGCGAATAAGAATGATTGTTTCAGTGAAATCATGGTATGAGGGGATGGTATTGCTGGAACAGCTTTTGAGAAAAAGGAAGGAGAAGGTATGAGCAGACAAAGGGACAAATGGGTTACAAGGATCATAGCATGGATGCTGTCATTTGCAATGATAGTAAGCCTTGTGGTGATTCCTTCGGACAGGACAGAAGCAGCGGAGGAGACGATTGCTCTGTCGTACAGTACGGATCAGGTGACAAAAAGCGGAGATTCTGATGGGAAGGTTGAACTTAATTTTGAAAATGCCGGATATAAAAGTGTGGCAGCATTACAAACAGCAGGCATTACAAAATTCAGAGTTAGTTTAGAGGTGATAGGATTTACCTCTATGAGTGATGAAACAGCAGGAACAATGGTATTTGTGAATGCAAGTGATGACTGGCATCATGAATGGAATAATTTAGCTTCAGGAGCACAGACAATCGAATATGATCTGTCGAATCTTAATGACAACTCTGTGGAGATTTATAATTTTGGTCTGCAGTTTTCAAATGTTTCAAGTATTACATATAAGATCACAGAGGCTGTACTGGTAAAATCAGGCAGCAGTTCAGGAAGTGAATCCGGTGGTGATTCCGGTTCTTCTGATTTTGGAACAGAGAGAGATTATTCATCAGGTGTAACTGCAACTGTGGCGAATCAGGGAACACCAAGTAATGACTGGTCAGGTTTTGAAATGACGATCAATAATAATACAGGTGCATCGATCTGTGACTGGATCGTAGTATTACAGGTGCCATCCGGTACGGCTTCAGCATTTAAGTGCTGGAATGCAACCTTTGTGGCAGATGGTGATACGATCTATATGTATCCGATGAAGAGTGGTGCAAATGCAGTCCTTGCGGCAGGAACGATGAAGAATGACATTCCGGGTGGCGGTTTTTCGTCAAAATATGTAGATGCATCCAGTATTCAGGTAAAGGGAGTTTATTATAACAAAGGAACCTCATCTTCTGTAGATTATTCCAAGGGAGATACCAATGACAATACAGGCGGCTCCGGTGGTTCCGGTGGAACTTCATCCGGTGATACCACAACGAATAAAGATCTGGATGTGGAATTCAACTATGCAAAGGCATTGCAGGAAAGTCTGTATTTCTATGATGCAAATATGTGTGGTAATCTGGAAGGCACCTGTGCACTTTCCTGGCGTGGAAACTGTCATACCTATGATAAAAATGTAACATATACAAAGAACGGAAAGACCTACAATGTAGATGCTTCCGGTGGTTTTCATGATGCAGGCGATCATGTGAAGTTCGGACTTCCACAGGGTTATGCAGCATCCATGCTTGGAATGAGCTATTATCAGTTCAAGGATGCATTTGACGAGCTTGGCCAGAAGGAACATCTGAAGAAGATCACGGATTATTTCTGCGATTACTTTAAGCGATGTACAGTGTATGAGGGAGATCAGGTTATCGCATTCTGTTATCAGGTAGGTGACGGTAATACAGATCATGGTGTATGGACAGCACCGGAGGGACAGACGATCAGTCGTCCGGCATTCTTTGCAGATGCGGGCAATCCGGCTACAGATGAAGTGAGTGTTGCGATCGCAGCACTGGCAATAAACTATATTAACTTTGGAAATACTGAGGATCTGCAGACAGCAAAGGATCTCTTTACATTTGTAAAGAATAATAATAAAGCATGTGCAACTGATGGTGCATCAACATTTTATGCATCAAGATCATATGGTGATGATTATGCATTTGCTGCAAGTGCACTTGCAGCTGCTACAGGTGATACTTCTTATAATTCTATTTATAACGAATATAAAGATAATTCTGATAATGGCGTGAATCAGTACTGGGTATTGGACTGGGGAAATACCGGAGCACTGGCATGTATGCTTCAGAAGGATACCTCAAAGCTTGCAAAGATTACAGATGTCTGCAAGGGAAAGAGTGCGATCGATGGAGTATTCAACTGTGTCAGTGACTGGGGTTCCTGCAGATACAGTGCAGCAGAGCAGTTTACCGGTCTGGTGTATGATAAGCTGACAGGAACAACGACATATGCAGACTGGGCAACCAGCCAGATGAACTATATGTTAGGCGATAACCCGAATAAAAGATGCTATATCGTAGGATATAATGAGAATTCAAGTAAATATCCGCATCACAGAGCGGCATCCAGATCGACAGATTCAAAGATTATAAACAGTAATCATTATACGCTGCTTGGAGCACTGGTAGGTGGACCTGGTGCGGATGGAACTTATAAGGATGATCAGGGCGATTATTTCTGTAATGAAGTGGCACTTGATTATAATGCAGGACTCGTTGGTGCAGCGGCAGGACTTTATCTCGTACATAAGAATGATGAGACTGTATATTTATCCTATGCTAAGAAGAATGCAACGAATTACAGCACAAAGACAGCATCTGCTACAGAACTTAGTGCTGTAGGCGTGAAGACTTATTACGGAACCAATTCCGGTGATGATATAGAAGAAGTAAAGGCAACAGCCATCAAATTGGACAGCCTGATCGTTGAATTAACAGAAGGACTCGGCACTACGATCCGCGCAACGGTTACTCCAAAGACTGCGGAACAGAAGGTGATATGGAAATCTGAAAATGAGAAGGTGGCGACTGTTTCAGAATCAGGAAAGGTTACTGCGGTTGGAGCAGGTGAGACAACTGTGACAGCGACAACGACAGATGGAACAAATCTCACGGCAAGCTGTAAGGTAACAGTAAAGGCTGCACCAAAGGCAGAATTTGTTACAGATCAGACAGCTTTAACCTGTGATCCTGTTATTTATGGATATGAAGCAGGATCGACAGCAACACTTGCATTAGAGAATAAGGGAAATGATACAGGACTTGTAACGATAGTGTTAGAAAAAGGCACAGACAGCCCATTTGAAATATCCGGTGATACATCGATAAAGGTTGCACCGTCAGATAAGACAACGGTGGGTATCGCATTAAAGACAGGTAAGGATGCAGGCTCTTACAGTGACAATCTGCTGATAGAGGCAGATAATGGACAGTCCTTTAAGATTCCGGTATCTGCGACAGTTGAGAAATGTCCGGTAACAAATATTTCTTTCCCGACAGCAGGAACAATCGTGGCAGGACAATCGCTGGCAGATTCTAAGCTGACCGGTGGGGATACGATTTATGGAATATTTTTCTGGGCAGACATGGCAAAGAAACCGGAACGTGGAATTTCTCAGGGAGAGGTAGTATTAATACTTAGGCCAGATATAAAGAAGAATTACTCATTTGACCAGATCGCAGGGTACGATGCGGCAGAAAGTACGATCACACAGAATGTGACTGTAACAGTCACCAGAGCCGGACTCCCGGCTATCACATTCCCGGAGGCGTCTGATCTGGTATATGGACAGAAACTTTCTGATTCTAAACTTACAGGCGGTTCAACGGAGTATGGAACATTTGCATGGAGCACACCGGATGTGGCGATGGGTGAGCAGGAAACAGCAAATGGTATCAATCAGTATGAGGTTGTATTTACATGGAATGATGCAAGCAAGAAGCAGTATCAGATCGAGGATACAGATGAGGATGCTGTTTATAAGAAAATGGTTTCTGTAAAGGTAAAGAAGGCAGAACAGACAGCAGTTCCGGATAGTGTGGCACTTCTTGCAAGAACAAAGGATACGATCCGGATCTCCGGTCAGGCGGGTATCCAGTATTCAGTAGATGGAACAACGTGGAAGCAGGCAGCTTCAAACGGCGAAACGATCGAGTTTACAGACTTACGAAGCTTTACAAAGTATACGGTTTCAGGCAGATATGCAGAAACTGCAACCACATACGCTGGAAAAGCAACGGAATTGCTTACAGTATATACACTTGTTCAGGATCCATATACGATCGATATAGCAAAGATTACGGACAAAGAATATCAGGATGCATTACGGACGGATGATGGCAGAACAACTGTCGATTATACAGAACCGGTTCTCAGACTTACAGAGGATGGCAAGGACTATGTGATCACCGGAAAGAATAAGGATATTATTATTAAGGCAGCCGGATCTACAAAGATTACACTGGATCAGGCAGAGGTCGGAGTTGTTGAGATTACCGGAAATGCTGGTGGTACGACCGAGATCGTGAGAAAAGGAACGGTAACGATCGCAGGTAATATCGAGACGGACGGCGGACTTGTGATCAGCGGAGATGGATCTCTTACAGTATCCGGCAAGATATCTGCTACAGGAGATATAACGATCAAAGGCGGAAAGGTATCAGTTGATGATGGTATCTCAGCAGGCGGCACAGTTCTGATCCGGGATGCGGAGCTTGTTGCAGGTACAGATGAAACAGGAACAGCGATCAAAGCAGATACTGTACGGATCGAGGATTCCAAGGTAACGGTTGGAGCGGATCAGGATACGAAGAATCCACCGATCAAATCAGATAATATTATTCTGGTTGGAGACAATACAGTAGCATCCTCTTCAGGTTCAAAGGATATCTTTTCATCGAAGCCAAAGGATGAAAATGGAGATGAGATCCCGGATACGATCCTGATCGAGAAGATCACGTTAAACAAGACCAGCGTGGTATTATATATCGGCGACACAGAACGGATCGCAGTAGCTGCTGTTATACCGTCAAATGCAACACTGAAGACATTTGACTGGAAGAGCAGCAATGAGAAAGTGGCAAGTGTATCACAGACCGGTGAAGTGAAGGGCGTAAGTGCCGGAACCGCAGTTATTACGGCAACTGCGAAGGACGGAAGTGGTGTTACAGGCTCCTGCACCGTTACGGTAAAGAAGAAAGAAACAGTAACCCCGACGCCAACACCGAATCCAGAAAAGCCGACAACCGAGAATCCTACGACAGAGAAGCCGACAACTGAGACCCCAGAGAAAACTGTCAAACCGACAAAGGTCAAGATTAAGGCAGCAACCAAAAAGATCGCTCCGGGAAAGAAGCTGACTTTAAAAGCAACTGTTACACCTAAGAAAGCGACAAATAAGAAAGTGAAATGGACGATCCGTAAATCGGATAAGAAATATGCTTCCATAAACAGCAAGGGTGTACTGACAGTTAAGAAAGCCGCTAAGGGAAAAACGATCAAGGTAACTGCAACAGCAGTTGGTAACAGTAAGGTGAAAGCAACCTATACGGTTAAGGTTATGAAAAAGGCAGTTAAGAAGGTTACGATCACATCAAAGAAAAAGACTGTAAAGAAAGTAACGATCAAGAAGAAACAGTCCGTAACCTTAAAAGCAAATCTGACTCCGACAAAGGGAATCAGTAAAGAAGTGACCTGGATCTCCAGCAATCCGAAGGTTGCCAAGGTAACAGCCAAGGGCAAGGTAACCGGAAAGAAGAAGGGAACGGTTAAGATCACTGCAAAAGCAAAAGATGGAAGTGGTAAGAAAGCAACTATTACCATTAAAGTAAAATAATTTATTCCATTTGTAACAGATGGAAGCAGGAAATACAGATGGCGGAAGAATGATCAGATCCTGTAAAATGTAAAAACAGATTTGAGAGATGCTTCCGCCATCTTGTGTTTTGAAAATGGGTATGCTATAATGTGGACGCTTGCAGGTTGATTTCAGTATGTCTGAATGAAAGCATCGGAAAAAGAAACCTGTATAAGTCGAAAGAAGAAAACAGAAGGAGAGTGCCATATGGAATTGATATACAGAAGTACACGAAATGCAAATGAAACAGCAACCGCATCAGAGGCGATCTTAAAGGGTCTTGCAAATGAAGGAGGATTATTTGTTCCTGACAGTATTCCTGCTCTTGATGTCAGCCTTACAGATCTGGCTCAGATGAACTATCAGCAGGTTGCTTATGAAGTAATGAAACTGATGTTTACAGATTTTACGGAAGAAGAGTTAAAGCATTGTATCAATTCAGCATATGACAAGAAATTTGATACACCGGAGATCGCACCACTCGTACATAAAGCAGGTGCATATTATCTGGAATTATTCCATGGTTCAACGATCGCATTTAAGGATATGGCATTATCCATTCTTCCTTATCTGCTTACAACATCCGCAAAGAAGAATCATGTAAAGAACGAGATCGTTATCCTGACTGCTACTTCCGGTGATACAGGAAAGGCAGCGCTTGCAGGATTTGCGGATGTACCTGGAACTAAGATCATCGTATTCTATCCAAAGCATGGTGTAAGCCCGATCCAGGAGAAGCAGATGGTAACACAGAAAGGGGAGAACACATTTGTCGTAGGAATCACAGGCAACTTTGATGACGCACAGACTGGTGTTAAGAAGATGTTCTCAGATGAGAAGCTCGCTGCTTACATGGATGAGAAGGGATATCAGTTCTCATCAGCAAATTCGATCAATATCGGACGTCTGGTTCCGCAGATGGTTTATTATGTGTATGCATATACAAGACTGGTTAAGGACGGCACGATCAAGGCTGGCGACAAGATCAATGTTGTTGTACCAACCGGTAACTTTGGAAATATCCTTGCAGCATATTACGCAAAAGAAATGGGACTTCCGATCGCGAAGTTCATATGTGCTTCAAACGATAACAAGGTATTATATGATTTCTTTACAACAGGTACTTATGACAGAAATCGTGAGTTTATATTAACCACATCACCATCTATGGATATCCTGATCTCAAGTAACTTAGAGAGACTGATCTATAAGATTGCAGGAAATGATGCAGAGAAGAATGCATCACTGATGAAGCAGTTAAGTACAAAGGGTGTATATACGATCACAGATGAGATGAAGGCAAAGCTTGCTGAATTTGCCGGTGGTTATGCAACAGAAGCAGAAACCTCAGCAACGATCAAGAAAGTATACGAATCTGATTCTTATATTATAGATACACATACGGCAGTAGCAGCAACCGTATATGACAAGTATGTAAAAGAAACAGGAGATAAGACTCCTACCGTTATCGCATCTACAGCAAGCCCATATAAGTTCACAAGAAGCGTTATGGAATCTATCGATGAAGCTTACGCGGCAAAGAGCGACTTTGAATTAGTTGATGAACTCAGCAAGTTGTCCGGTGTAAAGGTTCCACAGGCAATCGAAGATATCCGTACAGCACCTGTTCTTCACGATACAGTATGTGATAAAGAAGAGATGGAGAGCGTTGTAAAGAAGTTCTTAAACATCTAAAAAAACAGCTGCCGGTCAGATATGACAGGCAATACAGAAACAGAATAACTGACAGTTCATTAATACCATCCTGTCACTAAACAAAACTAGGAAAAAACGCGCACGAAGGGCATTTCCTATGTGCGCGTTTTTTTACATGAAAATGTTATGTTGCACAGTTTTCAGCTTGTACGATGTAATAAGCATCGACATTTGTGTAGTTTCGTTATGAGACTTGCACTAGCTGTCAGCACCAAGCCCATGTTTGAACCCGTATGGGTGAGTTTGGGCGACTGCTGTCAAATAAGCGTGCAGTTCGAATAGAAACGAAACAAGTCGGGCGATTACATCGTACAAGCTGAAAGCTGTGTAATATAACATTCGGAAATAAAAGAAAGAGGAAGATATGTACAGTTTAAAGACAAATTCAAGTTTTGACAGCGCGCATTTTCTTGCGGGCTATGAAGGCAAATGCAGAAACCTGCACGGACACCGCTGGACGGTAGAAGTTGAAGTCGGCGGTGAGAAGCTGATGCAGGACGGACAGACCAGAGGTATGGTCGTAGATTTCGGAGATCTGAAAAAGGATCTCAGAGAGAAAACAGAAGAAATGGATCATTGTCTGATCATGGAGACAGGCTCATTAAAAGAAAAGACGATGGAAGCACTGGCAGAAGAACAGTTCCGTATCATCGAACTTCCGATGCGCCCGACAGCCGAGAATCTGGCAAAGTATTTTTATGAATATATGGCAGGCAAAGGATATCAGGTGCTCCGTACCACGGTGTATGAGACACCGACGAATGCGGCAACTTATGCGGAAGCATAACAGAAGAAAATGATATAGAGCAAAACGATTTAAAGAAAAAAGAACAGATAATATATAATAAATGAAATCGATCAAAGATGTCATATCAGAGACATGACATCGAAGAATATCATATACAAAAGTAAGAAGGAAATAAAAATGGCAAAATTTAAAGTGGCAGAGCGATTTGTCAGCATTAATGGTGAATCCGTGAGAGCCGGAGAACTGGCAGTATTTATTCGTTTTACGGGCTGCAACCTGAATTGCGGTTACTGTGACACCAAATGGGCAAATGAAGCGGATGCACCATATGAAGAACTGACGGATGAAGAAATCTATGAATACATCAAGCGAACCGGAGTAAAAAATGTGACACTGACCGGTGGAGAACCACTGATCCAGGAAGATATCGACAAGCTGCTTCTGATGCTGTCCATGGATGAAGAACTTCAGGTGGAAGTAGAGACAAATGGAAGTGTGGATATCGCGGAGTTTAAAGCTCTGACAGACCGTGTGGCATTTACTCTGGATTATAAGCTGCCGGGAAGCGGCATGGAGAGCAACATGTGCTTCTCTAATTACAACTACATTGACAAGAAGGATGCAGTAAAGTTCGTATCCGGTTCCATCAAGGATCTGGAAACGGCCAGAGACATTATTAATGAATGGACATTGGATATCAAATCCAATGTCTATATCAGTCCGGTATACGGCAAGATCGATCCCGAGGATATCGTTGATTTTATGATCGAGAATGAAATGAATGGTGTAAAATTACAGTTACAGCTTCATAAGTATATCTGGGATCCGGAGATGCGCGGGGTGTAAATCTCAAGCTGTTAAGCCGAGAAAACATGTAGAAAAATACATGCGGAAAACGAATGGAACAGCAGATATCAGTAATAACATATTATTGGGATAATAGGTTGAAATTAAAAAGAGAATGGAGTAGAAATGGCAATTGATAAAGAAGCAATAAAGGAACATATTCGCGGGATTCTCGTTGCACTTGGGGATGATCCTGACCGGGAAGGTTTAAAAGAGACACCGGATCGTGTTGCACGGATGTATGAAGAAGTATTTGAGGGAATGAACTATACCAATGATGAGATTGCAGAGATGTTTGGCAAGACATTCAAAGAGGAAGATGCAGCACATACAAGTGATATGGTATTTGTAAAAGATATCGAGGTGTTCAGCTACTGCGAACATCATATGGCACTGATGTATGATATGAAGGTGTCAGTGGCATATATTCCACATGGCAAGGTCTTAGGACTCAGCAAGATCGCAAGGATTGCAGATATGGTAGCAAAGCGGTTGCAGCTTCAGGAGCGGATCGGATCCGATATCGCTTATGTGGTTGGAAAGGCAGCAGGATCACCGGATGTAGCTGTACTGATCGAAGCAAATCATAGCTGCATGACGGCAAGAGGTATCAAGAAACCGGGAACGAAGACCTATACGACGACATTCCGTGGGGCATTTGAGCATGATGAGAATTTGCAGAATAAAGTATTGATGATGAACCGATAGGAGGATATGAAAGATGCAGAATTTGAAGAACAGAGATGAAGCGGTAGTTGTATTCAGTGGCGGACAGGACAGTACGACCTGCCTGTTATGGGCACTTAAGAAATATAAAAAAGTATACGCGATTTCATTTGACTATGGACAAAAGCATGTAAAAGAATTAGAATGTGCAAAGAAGATTGCAGAAAAATTTGGGGTAGAACATCATATTCTGGATATGAGCCTGCTGAATCAGCTTGCACCAAATTCCTTAACAAGAAGTGACATGAAAGTAGATGAAAATGCACCGGAAGTCGGCACGCCGAATACATTTGTAGATGGAAGAAATATGGTATTCCTGACATTTACAGCGATCTATGCGAAGCAGAAAGGTGTCAGTGACATTATAACAGGTGTCAGCCAGAGTGATTTCTCCGGTTATCCTGACTGCAGAGATATTTTCATCAAGTCATTGAATACAACACTGAACCTTGCGATGGACTATGAATTTGATATCATTACGCCGTTAATGTGGATCGATAAGATGGAGACATGGAAACTGGCAGATGAACTTGGTGGGCTCGATATTATCAAGAATATGACTTTGACCTGTTATAATGGTATTCCGGGTGAAGGATGCGGTCACTGCCCGTCCTGTAAACTCAGAAAAAAGGGATACGATCTGTACATGGAATATAAAAAGAATCACAATGCATAAAGCGTAAGCCAGACGGGAACAAAGCAATCGGATAAATGTGTTCCTGTAAACAGTAATGAGGTACGAATATGAAAAAGATGCTGTTTATTGTAAATCCCAAAGCGGGACGAACAACTTTGAAGAATTGTCTTATAGATGTCATAGATGTCTTTTGTAAGAAAGAATATGAGGTCAGGATCTACCTGACGCAGGGAGTCGGGGATGCCGCCCGAATTGTAAAAGAAGAAGGAGAAAACTACGATGTGATCGTATGTGCCGGTGGGGACGGAACACTTGGAAATACAGTTACGGGATTTATGGAATGTGGACTGAAACGTCCACTTGGCTATATCCCTTGCGGATCGACAAATGATTATGCCAGAAGCCTTGAGATTCCAAAAGAAGCCATCGAGGCAGCAGAACAGCTTGTTGCGGCTGCACCATTCTCTGTTGATGTCGGAGAACTGAATAAGAATTATTTTGTCTATGTTGCAGCATTTGGCATATTCTCGGATACGTCCTATGCAACTCCTCAGAATATGAAGAATATTTTAGGACATGCAGCATATGTATTACAGGGAATAAAGAGTCTTGTAAATGTTCCGACATATAATCTGAAGATTGAATTTAATAATCAGACATATACCGGTGAATTTATGTTTGGCATGATATCAAATTCGGTATCGGTTGGTGGATATAAGAGCCTGACCAGCCATGGAGTTGAATTTGATGATGGATTGTTCGAAGGCGTTCTGATTCGTAAGATCCAGAATCTGGCAGATCTCCAGAGAATCATCAATTCCCTTCTTCTTGGAAATACAAATGAGACCAATATGGTGGCATTCCGTACGAACCGTGTTGTGATCGAGAGTGAAGATCCGATCGCATGGACGTTGGATGGCGAATATGGCGGAGAATATACCAGATCGGAGATATCCGTTCACAGAAGGGCGATCGATCTGCTTGTATCACCGGAAGATGGAAAAACAGATGCTGAGTAATTTAAAGTTGAAAGAAAGAGGTTTACAGTTATGGGTAAATATTTTGGAACAGATGGATTCAGAGGCGAAGCAAATAAGGATCTTACCGTACAGCACAGCTTCAAGGTCGGACGTTATCTTGGGTATTATTATGGCAGGAAAAATCCGGAAGGAAAGGCAAAGGTGGTTATCGGTAAGGATACCAGACGTTCAAGTTATATGTTTGAATATGCGCTGGTTGCAGGCTTAACGGCAAGTGGTGCAGATGTATATCTGATGCATGTAACACCGACACCAAGTGTTTCCTATATTGTCAGAACCGATGGATTTGACTGCGGAATCATGATCTCAGCGAGCCACAATCCATACTATGATAATGGTATCAAGATCATCAATGGAATGGGTTACAAATTAGAAGCTGCGGTTGAAGAAGAGATTGAGCGATACATCGATGGCGAGATCCCTGAGATTCCATTGGCAACCAGAGAGAAAATTGGACGTACGGTTGATTATTCCATGGGAAGAAATCGTTACATGGGATATCTTATGACGATTCCTACCCGTTCCTTTAAGAATATGCGGGTTGGACTGGACTGTGCAAATGGTGCAGCTTATCAGGTCGCAAAGGCAGTATTTGATGCACTTGGGGCAAAGACTTATGTGATCAATAATGATCCGGATGGAACGAACATAAATACAAATTGTGGATCCACCCATATCGAGGGACTTCAGAAATTTGTAGTAGAAAAAGGTCTGGATGTAGGATTTGCATATGATGGTGATGCAGACCGTTGCCTGTGCGTGGATGATAAGGGCGAATTGGTAGATGGAGATAAGATCCTGTATGTCTGCGGACGTTATATGAAAGATCGTGGAGAACTGAATAAGAATACGATCGTAACAACGATCATGTCAAACCTTGGATTATATAAAGCACTGGATAAAAAGGGTATTTCCTATGATAAGACAGCAGTCGGTGACAAATATGTATTTGAATCCATGATGGAGCATGGATATTCCATCGGTGGAGAGCAGTCCGGTCATATCATCTTCTCCAAATATGCAACGACCGGAGACGGTGTACTGACATCTTTAAAGATCATGGAAGTGATTCTGGAACGTAAGTGCAAATTATCAGAGTGCTTTAACAGCCTGACGATCTTCCCGCAGCTTCTGGTAAATGTAAAGGTAGCCAGCAAAGAGGCGGTCATGAACGACCCGGATGTGCAGGCACTGAATCAGAAGATCGCAGATGAGCTTGGCTCGGACGGAAGACTTCTTCTTCGTCAGAGTGGAACAGAACCACTTATCCGTGTCATGGTAGAAGCAGAGAGTGATGAGCTCTGCAGCAAATATGTGTATCAGATGGTAGATCTGATCAAAGAGAAAGGTTATGCAATATAGAGAAAATGACTGTTAATTTCCGGAATAATTTTTTACATTCCAACATTGACAGAAAAACAGAAAACGTATAAAGTCTTAGTGTGTTAAAAAATAAAATACGAGAGGCAAAACATGAACGAGAATATAAGATCCCATTATTTTGAGAATGATGACAAGATGCATGAAGAATGTGGTGTTTTCGGAATGTATGATTTTGACAACAATGATGTTGCAACCTCCATTTATTATGGATTGTTTGCATTGCAGCATCGAGGACAGGAGAGCTGTGGTATCGCAGTATCAGACACGGAAGGCCCGAAGGGACAGGTAAGCTCCATGAAAGGCATGGGTCTGGTAAATGAAGTGTACACACCGGAATCTTTTGAGAAATTAAAAGGAAATATCGGTGTCGGACATGTCAGATATTCAACAGCCGGCGCGAGCACGATAGAGAATGCCCAGCCGCTGGTCTTAAACTATGTAAAAGGTACACTCGGCCTTGCACACAATGGTAATCTGATCAATGCGCCGGAACTTCGAAAGGAACTGGCACTTACAGGTGCGATCTTCCAGACGACGATCGATTCCGAGGTTATCGCATATCATATTGCCAGAGAACGTGTAAACAGTGCAACCGTTGAAGAAGCAGTTATGAAAGCACTCAGAAAAGTGAAGGGATCTTATTCACTTGTAGTAATGAGTCCAAGAAAGCTGATCGGAGCCAGAGATCCGTTTGGATTCCGTCCGCTCTGTATCGGAAAGCGAGACAATGCATACATTCTTGCATCGGAAAGCTGTGCCCTTGATACGATCGGTGCAGAGTTTATCCGTGATGTAGAGCCTGGCGAGATCGTAACGATCTCACCGGAGTATGGAATTCAGTCTTATAAGGATATGTGCCAGGAGAAGCATGCAAGATGTATCTTTGAATATATCTATTTTGCCCGCCCGGATTCTGTATTTGACGGAATGGGAATCTATGAATCCAGGTTGATCGCAGGAAGATGTCTTGCAAAGGACAGTCCGGTAGATGCAGATATGGTTGTAGGTGTTCCTGAATCGGGAAATGCAGCAGCTCTTGGTTATTCATTAGAATCCGGTATTCCATACGGAACGGCATTTGTCAAGAATGGTTATGTTGGAAGAACTTTTATCAAGCCGCAGCAGAGCCAGAGAGAATCCAGTGTCCGTGTAAAGTTAAATGTATTAAAAGAAGCGGTAAAGGGAAAGCGTATCATCATGATCGATGATTCCATCGTCAGAGGTACAACCTCAGACCGTATCGTAGGAATGCTTCGGGAGGCTGGTGCAAAAGAAGTTCATGTAAGAATCAGTTCGCCTCCATTCTTATATCCTTGTTATTTTGGAACCGATATCCCGGACAGAGAGCAGTTGATCGCATATAACCGTTCGGTTGATGAGATCTGCGAGATCATCGGAGCTGACTCCCTTGCTTATCTTCGTAAGGAACGCCTGATTGAGATTTCCGGTGGCAGACAGTATTGTCACGGCTGCTTTACAGGAGAATATCCGATGGAGCCACCAAAGGAAGATATACGCGGAGAACATGAGGATTTTAAGCGCGGAAAAGATTCAAAAGTAAAATAAAGAAATACAGGAGAGGTAAAAATGAGTACAGACAGATACACAAGCCCATTCTGCGAGAGATATGCAAGTAAGGAAATGCAGTATATTTTCTCTCCAGATAAGAAATTTAAGACATGGAGAAAATTATGGATCGCCCTTGCAGAAACGGAGTATGAACTCGGCCTTTCTGAAAATGGCAAGCCGGTTATCTCACAGGAGCAGATCGATGAGTTAAAGGCACATGCAGAGGATATCAACTATGATGTAGCAAGAGAGCGTGAGAAGATTGTCCGTCATGATGTTATGAGCCATGTATATGCATATGGCGTTCAGTGTCCAAAGGCTGCCGGTATCATCCATCTGGGAGCAACAAGCTGTTATGTCGGCGATAACACAGATGTTATCGTTATGACAGAGGCTATGAAGCTTGTCAGGAAGAAATTATTAAATGTAATCAACGAACTGTCCAAGTTTGCTATGCAGTATAAAGATCTGCCGACACTGGCATTTACTCATTTCCAGCCTGCACAGCCGACAACTGTTGGTAAGCGTGCAACCTTATGGCTTCAGGAACTGATGTTAGACCTGTCTGATCTGGATTACATGATCGGTCAGCAGAAGCTTCTTGGATGTAAGGGAACGACAGGAACACAGGCAAGTTTCTTAGAGCTCTTTAACGGAGATCATGAGAAGGTTCGCCAGATCGATAAGAAGATCGCAGAGAAGATGGGATTTGAAGCATGCTATCCGGTATCCGGACAGACATATTCCCGCAAAGT